>NZ_JBWQQI010000015.1:0-213919 GCF_056619545.1 Paraburkholderia sp. SSBN10T | reverse complement strand
TGTTTATCGAATGTATTGGAGCACGCGATGAGGTGACTGGGGAGTCCCTGGTCAACGCTTGCGAATCGGGCAATACCGCCGCGGTTAAATCGCTAAGATAGAAAGCGCCCGTCGGCCCGTCCGCGTGGTTCGTTGGAGCCGATTGGTGGCTATCAACCTTGGAGCTGCATGATTTCGATGCCTGAATATCAACTTGGAATTTCCATATTTAGGAATTCAAAACGGCGAGGAAATTATGAATCACGAAACATTACTCGTGGCATATGAGAATGCGCTGGCAAGTCACCGGTGGGAGACTGTCGCACCGTTGATCCATGATGAGGCATGCTTCGTTTTCAGCGATGGGACGTACTTTGGAAAGGCTGCAATCGCATCTGCCTTCAAAGCGAATTTCAATCAGATAGTGAATGAGCGGTACGCCATCAAGAACATTTCCTGGACATATGTCGACGACCGCAGCGCTACCTGCACGTATGATTTCGAGTGGACAGGTTTGATCGCAGGGAAGCCAGCTTCAGGAGGAGGGCGAGGCACGACAGTCGTTGTTCGTGATGAAGATAGGTGGCTTATTATCCATGAACATCTCGGCCCTCCTCCAGCTTGAGCCCGATCGATCCCAGTACCGCAGTAATCGCGGGGTGATGTCCGCATCAGGGAATAGTGAACGTCCCTCACGCGTCGCGTGTTGCCCGATCAGCGTGGAAACGGAAAGCCCAGGTGGTGTGAGTTCTGGCCCAGAGCGCGTGAATGTCCGCTCTGGAGAAATGTGGAGGACTGCTTCGGGTCGCCCTGAGACGGTCGTCATCTACCTCAGTACGGCCAGGCGAATTGTCGACAATCAAGGTGTTGGGTGGGCAGAGTGCAATTGCCGGTGAGCGGATACTGTTCGAAAGCGGGACATTCTTGTTGGTCGACTCTCAAGAAACTTGATCTGCGGTCGCAGCATCAATGGACGCCGTGTAGGCTATCCTCTACTAACTTATGTAGGACACAGGCATGGATGAACGCCCACGGATTTCAATGGCTCGCATCGAAAGGGCATCTGCTTCAATAGATCGAGTATTTCTCAATTCGCCCCAATTCGAGTGTGAGTCACTCTCGAATGTGCTTGGCGTTCGGGCCGTATTGAAGGTGGAAACGGTAAATCCGATTCGTTCGTTCAAGGGTCGAGGTGCTTGTCTCTATATGGCCAACGTTCCGCGCGACTGCGAAGTTGTCTGCGCAAGCGCAGGAAATTTCGGTCAGGCAATGGCTTATGCTGCAAGAGACCGCGGGGTACACGTAACTGTGTACGCGGCCGCGAACGCAAGCCCGATCAAGATCGACCGCATGAGATCGCTCGGTGCAAACGTAGTTCTATTTGGCGAAGATTTTGATGCGGCCCGGGCTGAGGCACGAAGGGTGGCAACTGAACGCGAGGTAAGGCTGGTCGTCGACAGTAAGGACATAGAGACTGTTGAAGGTGCCGGCACCATTGGGTTGGAGCTCCTCGACCTTCCTTCGCCACTGGATGTCTTACTGGTGCCGCTTGGAAACGGTGCAGTGTTTAACGGAATAGCTACGGTTATGAAGAATCGCTGTCCAGCCACTCGCGTCGTTGCTGTTTCCGCGGCAGGCGCAAGTGCCATGGTCGACTCCTGGCGGGCAGGACGGGTAATTGAGCATGAAAATGTCGAAACCATCGCCGACGGGATCGCAACGAGGTCACCCATTCCAGAGGCACTTCAAGACATGCACGGGTTGGTTGACGATGCATTGCTCGTTAGTGACGCCGCAATGATTCGAGGTATGAAAATGCTTCACGTACATGCGGGTGTGGTTGCTGAGCCGTCTGCAGCAGTTGGCGTTGCCGCCATTCTGGAGAATCCAGAATCCTTTGCCGGGCTGAGAGCAGGTCTGGTTGTCTGCGGTGGTAACTTGACCGAAGAGCAGGTTAGGAAGTGGCTTTGACTTGATGCGAGAGTATTGATTGAAGGTGGTCGGAAACCGTAGACGCCAACGGCGTCGGATGTTTTTACGTGGCCGTGGGCCCCGTTCGCCGCAGCGCAGTTGGGGCGATACAGGGCCGATGCGCCGGGCACCGGTCGGCCAACTTCTGCCGATCGACGCCGGCGCGGACGTTGTCGGCAAGTGCTGCCGGAACGAATTATTCGAAGGATATGACACATGTCGAAGGTTGCGTTGCGTCCGGCCACCGAGCTGGACCGGGAGTTCGTTGCTCTCGTCACTGAAGCCTGCATGCGTGAATATGTCGAACTAACTTGGGGCCACTGGCAGTCGAGTCCACCAGAAGAGTTCCAGCCTGCCATCCATCAGATAATCCAGTGTGATGGCGATGAGATCGGCTGTGTTGCTCTACTCGAAGAGGCTGAGGCGTTGATGCTAAAGGCGTTCTACATTTTGCCCAGTCATCAAAATCGAGGCATCGGTGCGTTCTTGATGCGCGAGATTACCGAGCACGCACGTGCTTCCGGAAAACCAATCCAATTGCGCGTTCTCCGCGTAAACCCCGCACGTCATTTCTATGAACGACATGGGTTCGTAGTGACCCACTCGACCAACGAGCGACATTTCATGTCTTGCACGGCGTCTTCTTAGTAAGGCGGCGGAGCATTTTCCTCCGAGTAGGATAAATCCAATGGATCTCGATCTTCGAGCCGACATCGTCCTCAGAAGGAATGCGTGCGACGCTTGCCGTTGGCGATGACTTCGGGACCGTTCAGAAATTCAGCATTCGTCTGACCGACCGCTGAAGGTCCGCTTTCGAGAGACCTGATTGTCGCCGCTCTCGTACAAAATACGTTCCTGAGAGGCGCATAATCTTCGTTGAATTACGCTCCCTTCGGTCGCCAGAAGGGGCCGCAAGCAGCGCACCCTGCTTGCTACGTTGGCGGAACGACGAGAATCCCCAATCTGAAGGAGTTTGAGAATGACTATCAGTGGCGTGGCGCCAGGCGAGCCAATCAATGTTGGTCAATTGAGCATTCAGTACCTGATAGATGGAACTGCCACAGGCGGGATGGGCGTTTTTGAGTTGACTGTGCCCCCCAGCTCGCAAGTTCCGCCGCCACACAGTCACACACATAACGAAGAGTGCGTCTATGTGCTGGAGGGCATGCTTCGGTATTCGGTCGACGGGGTCGTCCGAGACCTAACGTCGGGAGAATGGATGTTTAGCCCACGCGGATCGGTCCATCACTTTAGCAACCCACACAATGGCACGGCCCGCGCGCTGATCGTCATGACGCCCGACATTGGTGCCCAATATTTTCGCGATGTCGGAACAATCGTAAATGCCGGCGGGCCGCCCGACCGCGAGAAGCTTATCGGTGTCATGTCCAGGTACGGACTCGCGCCGGCCCCGCCACAATAAACAGCGGTCACCCAACGATTGCCTGCAGGGGATTGCGGCTGCGCGGAGCCTCTGAACCCAGGCGTTGAACGTCGGCTTTCGGAAAGCTCATCTGACCGCTCTGGGTCGAACTGAACCGATCGCATCGGGTAGGTCTCGGCCACTTCCGGCCGTTCGACATCGGCATGGAAATCGTCGAGAATCTGTGAATCCAAGGCGGCAGAGAAATAGTTGCGACGGGTTACGGGGCGAATATGGGCTTACGGAGGTGGTTGCTGACGGGCGTACTCGCCGGTGTTGTCGGCGTAATTGGAGTCCTTTTCGTTCTGCATGAAGATAGTAGCGTGCATGCTGACGTTCTTATCAATCGTCCGCCTTCCGATGTTTGGAAAGTTGTATCGGATAGCGCCGCATATCCTGATTGGAACCCCTTCATTACTCGGGTCGACGGCGACTTCAGAGAAGGCGCGACAATCCGCATCGTGCTAGGCAGCGGATCGGATTCGATGGTGTTCAAGCCGACTGTCCTGCTAGTTCGCCCAAACCGAGATCTTTGCTGGCGTGGCAGTGTCTGGATCCGCGGCATCTTCGACGGCAAACATTGCATTCACCTGACGATGGTAACGGGCGGCACCCATCTTGAGCAAACGGAGCATTTCTCTGGATTGCTTGCCGGTCGGCTGACGCAAGACGTAATCGAGGATACTCGGCGAAACTTCCTGGCGATGAATGCCGCGATCAAACAGCGCGCTGAGTCAAAAGCACGCTGAGCGCACACGCCTGCTTCTTGTGCGATCCAAACGGAATCGACGACCGTGAAGTGCAGTCGAAGTGGATAATTGAGCCGCGCAATTGAAAAGCAGCAGGGGTAAAGGCAAGAGATGAATAGAAGAAAGAGATTGACATTTTGGGCTGCTGACGAAAACGATGACAGCCTTCCGCGCGCTGTCATGGATGGTCGAAAGACTGTCACCGCCAGCCCTGTCGAAGATTATTACAGGCCATATTGCGAGTACGGTGACGGCGGTTATGAGCCAGGCGACATCATTGAAGTCTACGATTGGAAGAAGCGCCTTCGCTGCATCATCAAGGCAACGAAGGTATACACAATCAGCTTTGGGAACATCCCGGAAGAAGTCTGGCGTGGTGAAACATTCTCCAGTGCTGAGGAGTTCCGGCAGGTTCATATTCGATGCATGCCGGACGTGGACCTGCATGACCATTTCGAACTGGTGACTTTGCATTTTGAATTGGTCGAGATCATCGCGCGCGACGTCACCTGCTAACGCTATAGGTGCATAGCGATGAAGTCATTTGGCCGGCCCGCAGCAAGGCCGTGCGCCTGCCCAATGTCCGTTTTTTGCGCGGAACTGAGGGGCCGTAGTGGGGCGCGTGCAGCCGGATCGCTGTCCGGCAACGGCTAGGCTGAATATGCTCATTGCGTGAGGCAGCGCTCTGCCGATATTGTTGAAAAATCGTTGACCGTCGTTCTCGCGAGGTGTTCAGCAATCTTCTTATCCTTAAGCCACTCCCGCGAGCTGTTCGTAGACCGCTCCAGAACAGATGCCCCGGATACCGATGTTGCTGCAGCGCAGTATGCTGTACCGTAAGCGGGCGCATATGGCAGCTCCCGATTCCGACATGCTGAAACTCTTTAAAAATCAGCGAGTTGAGATGGCAGCCGCCATGCGAGGCAACTCAAACCGCCTCAAATCACCCACAAGCCTCCATCAAGGTAGCCCAAAGAGTGATGCACATTCAGCGCAATTTCCCTGCACCTGCCCCTCCCAATGCGTCGACCATATAAGGGCCAGCCCGGGGTAGAAAAGTGTTGTAAAGCGGGATAGATTGACCACCAGAATAGGCGTGTTCCAAAAAAATCGACAGGAGACGCGCGGGACGTGGCAGTCGAGGCACGCGCGGGATTGAATGGAGCCTGACATGGTGCGCATCGATCTGGCGGTACTCGCGGGCGTTGGGATTCTCGCCTTGGCCTGTCTCGTGGCGTGTGGCATTTACGTCTACTGGTGCAGTGACGGCTACCGCGCCCGCAAGCGCCGAGCCAAGGTGAAAATGAGCAGAAGGCGAGCGATCGCCCGCATTGAAGCCCAGTTCTCGCAACCTGAACCCACGATTGCCACGCAACTCAGCGATCGCTGTAGAACCTCGCTGTATCGGGTCATGTTCGGCCGCGCGCATGACGAAAGTATTGTGTTCCTGATGGCCGCTAGCCGCGACGCCGCACAAAAGGAAGCGACCGAAGCGCTGGCCGCGATCCATTGCATCACCCCCGATGAAGTGCGCCTTCACCACCTCGCCTCATTCCGCGAGCTGATTGCCAGCGGCGTCAGCGAGGACGAGGATTTGCGCTTATTCGAGGTTGCGAGGCATGGCTCAGACGTCAGTCTATGGGCCGAACATCCGCTTTTCCTGACCGATGACCCTACCTTGCTTGGCAAGTGGGCCGAGTTATACGCGGACCTTGCACGGGAGTTGGCCACCCGCGCAATCAGCCGGGCGCGCGCCTGACGATCCGGTACGGCGTTGAAATCCCACGCAATTGCCGGGTGGGGCGCTGCTAGGCGCTCGCCATACTTGCCACGGCGGCGCCACTACACGCGCCGCGAGCCGCGCCGGTCTGGCGCGGGGCAGGGCGCATGGTCGCAGTCAATGCGTGATGGTTATGGTGACGGCGGATTCGTAGGTGATCTGAACATGTTCGTGACGCACCAATGAATTCATCACGGTGACCAGTTCAGGCTGACTGACCTTGATCGAGCGAGCCGCACCGGTGGCGTCGACAATCGTCAGGAGACCAAGCTTCTTGTTGATCCCGGTGACTTCCACCACCCCGCCATACGTTCGCACGGCATGGAAACCGTCTACGCCTGCCTCCGCCGTGGACTGAGTCACCTTCACGGTGTGGCTCACGCGCGTGAGCCGGGCGCCCTTCATGCGGGTCAGGCCGGTTACGTACGGCTCGAGATAGCTGATTGCGATCTTGTCGCCGACGTGGACCCGATCCAGAACGTCACGATGGTCCTTTGCATTGAGGCTCAACTCCTGGCCGCCGTTGACCGTCACGACAATGATCGAATTCTTCGTGTCGATGAAGCTGACGGTGCCGTTTTCGTTATCAATCGACGTGCCGCTTTGAGAAGCGGCTGCCGGCTTCGAAGCCATATTGTCTGCCGCGGCGCAAAGCGAAACCCATGACGACAGGCCCAATACGATAGCGAGTGCTGCGCATCGCTTTGCAACGGACAAACGACCATTGGACTGGTAAAACATTAGTGCCCCCCTGTATAGATGCGCTTCGTGCCGACGAAAGACGCGGCAATGAAACACAAGTTCGAGATGGTAAGCACATCCTGGCGGTGCCGGCGAGGTTTCATGCCGGTGCCTACCATGCAAGATGCGGTGTTACGGTACCACATTCGTTCCCGCGCCACGTAATGCGTCAGTAGGCAAGATTGCAGCGGTCTTCGTTCAGCTTCGATCGCGATACCCGGATCGCGAGACAGCGAAGCCGCAGCAAACTCAAACCACAGTGAAGCGGTTGTACCTATCGATTGAAACGATGCAGCGTCTATTCAGGAAAGTGCTGGTCAATAATTAATACGCATACCGAAATGGATACGAGTTTTACACGAAGGCGTCCGGGTACGTGATCATATTGCATCGCAGCAGGTGCGTAGGATCAACCCATATCCCAGCATGAAAAAACCTTCACGGATTCGAAGCCGGAACGACAAGCGGCCCTGCCTATTCTGAAAGCGCAACTTCGACACCGGCCTGGTTGCAGGAGCAAGACGGGCCGTCTAGCCGAAGCGCGCTATGAGAAACTGGAGGAAGACGCTCATGAAGACCCCCTTGAAATATGCACTGCCCCTCGGGCTGATGATGGCCAGCGCTTGCGCGATGGCTTCCGGCCCGCTCACCCCGCACCAATGCAACGCCTATCCGTTCAAACCCACCCACGGTGAGATCACGCACCGCGACCTGATGCGCGAACTGAACGAACTGGAGTCCGTCGGCTACCGGCCGGCGCTCGACAACTATTCGCTCGATATCACCGACGCACGGGCGCGGCTGATGGCGAAGTATGCGACGGACTGCAAGCCGGACCAGCATGCGGCGGACGTTCCGCCGTCCGATAGCTGAGCTTTTCGCGGTGTGGGTAAGGCACGCACTGGAGGGTGAGGGGCGTGCCTTACCGATTGCATCACGCGGTCACGTGCGCCATCCACCCGGCGATAGCGTCGACGACCTTGTCCTCGATACCATAGTATCCATGCGGCGACAGCGACGCGCATTGATTGGACGAACGCACGATGCCGCCTTGCACGAACAGCACCGTCGCATGGGCGTTGCGCATCGACTGCGCGATTGCGTTCGCCATCGAAGGCGGCGCGACCTTGCATTGATCGTCCTTGTTCGCGACCACCAGCGCGGGAATGCGAACCTCCTGCGGATGCGCATCGAAAACCGTTTCATGCGAGCCACCGAGAATGGACACCGATTCGGTCAGGATCACGCCCGCGAGTTGCGAGCCTCCGGCATGCGCGGCTGCATTCATTGCCGCAATCGATCCTTGACTCGTGCCCAGCACCCAGACGGGCGCGTTGGCCTGCTCATGCGCGAACCCGACAATCTCGCGCGTCACTTCGGCGTAGGCAGAGGTGCTGCGCTTGCCGCGCATCGATTGATGATCGATCGCATCGACGAGCACGACGCCATAGCCCTTGGCGATCCAGAGATCACGTGAGCGGACGACGAAATTGTCGCCGTGTTCGATCCGACCGTCCTTCTCGATGCCGATGTCGTCGGCGCCGCCCGGAAACATCACGATTACACCGCGCACCGCCGCCGGCGGCGCGTCGTAGCGCACGCGTTGGAACGAGCCGTCCGGCAGAGGCAAGTCGCGCACCAGCACACCAGCTTGGGACGCTGCGTTGACCGTTTCCGCGGCCTTGAGTTTCTGGTGATGCGGTTCGAACGCAGAAGCAGGCGCCGACGCGCAAACGGCGACCGAACTCGCACACAAAGCGAAAGCAAGCAGGCAGGAGCGAAGGCAACCGGTTTGATTTAACGACACGCAAAGCCCCCAGGTGAGTATCTTGAGATCGTCCGTTTCATCCGGATGAACGAGTAGGGGCAGGATAAGAGACCGCGTGCCAAATTGAAAATACATATGAGCGACGGTTGCCATATCCGATGCATATGACAACCTGACCCGGGCTCACCCACTGCAGGCAAAAATATGACCCGCTAGAATAGCCACAAACCAAACCGCCTGCCTGCCTGCCATGCACTCACACGAATCCCTTCAGAAACTCGACATCATCTCTTCCGACCAGCTCGCGGAGCATCTCCCGGCGCACGTCATCGCCCACTTGCCGCCGAACGAAGCGGTCGTATTCGCCGTCAGCGACGATGCGTCGGATACCGCGGCGTTCAGTGCGCGTTACGGTTTCGGTCTGGAAGACTGTGCAAATACCATTGTGATCCGCTACAAGAAAGAGGGCGCCGAGCAGTATGCCGCGATCGTGACGCTCGGCTCGCGGCGCCTCGATATCAACGGAGCCGTCAAGACGCACCTCGGCGCACAACGGCTTTCGTTCGCCAAGCGGGAGGTCGCGGTCGAGCATAGCGGCATGGAGTTCGGCGGTATCACCGCTTTCGGCGTGCCGGACGACTGGCGCATTCTGGTCGACGCAGCGGTGATGGAGCGCGTGCAAGTCGTGATGGGTGCCGGCGTGCGCACCGCGAAGCTGTTGCTGCCGCCGGTGGTATTGCGCAGTTTGCCGAACTGCGAGGTCGCGCCGTTGACCTTGCCCGAAGAGCCTGCGCAAGCTGAGCGCGCCTCCTGAATTCGCCGTCGCATCAACCACTTGCCTCGTTTGCCCGCGAGTTATCCACATCCTTGTAAACAGAATGTGTGGACAACTTGCGGGATCGCGCTCGCCGGTCCGCTGCCGGCAAAAATTCCGGTATGTCATTTAAACCGTATATACTGTTTATATTGTTTATGACCCGGAGATCGCACAATGAACGAACCCAGCATCAAGAAGCCGACCAAGAAGGCCTTTCATTTCCCGAAGGGCGCGACGGCGCAAGACGCCGCCGGCAAGCAAACCGACACGCCGGCTGAGGCCAAGGTGAAGGCGAAGGCGGCTGCTGAACCGAAGGCATCGCGCAAGTCCGCCGGGAAGGCAGCGGCAGCACCAAAGGCAGCAGCCGCAGCAAAGGACAAGGCAGCACCAAAGGCGAAGGCCGTGCCCAAAGAAAAGGCCGCGCCGAAGCAAAAATCTGCCCCGAAGCAGAAAGCCGCTCCGAAAGAGACGGCTGTCGAAGCGACCGTAGTGGCCGCCGAGAGTCCGAAGCGCGTCAAGAAAGACGCGGCAAAGAAAGAAGCCGTGAAGAAAGAGGACGCGAAGAAGGAAGTGGCGAAGAAAGAAGTGGTGAAGAAAGAAAAAGTCGTCCGCGACAGCTTCACGATGCCCAAATCGGACTACGCAAAGATCGCGGCCTTGAAGCAGAAGTGCCTTGATGCAGGCATTTCGGTGAAGAAAAGCGAAGTGCTGCGCGCCGGTCTGCTGCTGCTCGAAGGCGCAACGCCGCAACGTCTGCTGGCAGCCATCTCGGCGGTTGAAACCGTCAAGACTGGCCGCCCGTCGAAGGAGTAACGCAGGAACATCTCAGGAAATGATGATGCGCTTGGGGCTCGTTCCGTCGACATGGCCCCGAGCGATGACGCGTTTCCTGAGACGGCATCAAGGCTTGCTTGCCGTCGAGCGCGAGTTTTCATCCGGCGATCCGCTCCCGGTTTGCGCACGGCCACGAAGGGCCTCACCGAGACAGTATTTTCCGTAGACCAGGCAGTGCGTGGCACTGTCGTTCGACTTTCCTGCGCTCGCCATTGCGTCAGGGTCAAGATGCGCCTTGCCGGTGGCGGGCCCTTGGCAGGGCTCGTACGAGAGAGCGGATATTGGCGGCGCCATCGTTGCGACAGAAAGAAGAACGAATGCCAACGCGCCATTGATGTGCAAGCGGTTCATGGCAGTACCTCCTACCAGCTTCGCCCAGGCCCGTTCGCGTTGTCCGGGTATCTTCCCGGCCAGTGATCAGTATGAAGCGGGCAACGCACGCGGAGATCCGTCTCGTGCACTCACCTTTTCTGCGCGGTGCCCGGCTGAGAGCCAGGCACCGCGCCTGAGTGCAGGGCCGAAAGTACCGGCCGTGCTGGGGTTCGATTTACTTCAATAACGTCATCTGCACGACCTTCACGATAACCAGGGCGACGGCCAGCAGCAGGTAGCCGCGCAGCACACCCATCCAGACACGTTTGGCCAGTGTGAGATTCGGCGGCGGCAGCTCGTCCAGCGGCGGCATGCGCCACGTATCGCGTGCGCCTTTCGGATAGGCCTGTACTTCGGCATCCGCGGTTTCACGACGAAGCTTTCGAACACCGACGGTCGCAGCGTAACCGACGACGGCCAGCAGTGTCCCACCCGCGAGCGTTTCCAGAATCGTTTCACCGGTGATATCCGGGTACATCACTGAAGCGGTCAGAATGATGGACAGCATCACCAGCACCCAGATGACGGCGCCCGTGAACACGTTGAGCTTCTTCGAGTTGACCCACGGACCGAGCACAGCCTTGTCGTTGCACAGCAACAGGAGAAACACAGTCGCGCTCGGAAGCAGAATGCCAGCAAGTGTCTGCACCGCTTCGGTCAACAGACCAAGCGGGCTGCCCGGAATCAGCACCAGCGCGGCAGCAGCGGCAACGATGCCGAAGTACACCAGATAGAAGCCCTTTGCATCCGACACGCTGCGGTGCAGCGAGTGCCGGATCTTGAACACGTCGCCGATCGCATAAGCGGTCGACAGCGATACCGCAGCGGCACCGATGATGGCGGCGTCAAACAGCGCGATAGCGAAGAGAACCGCGGAGGTGCGACCTGCATACTTTTCCAGGCCGGCGATAACGCCACCCGCGTCCGTGAAATTGCCGAACTCAGGCTTCCCGGAGAAAAGCGCGGCGCAGAACGCAATCATTGCCACCGCACCAATCAGCACGAACACAATACCAATCCACAGGTCCGCCTTTTCATACTTCATGAAGCGCGGCGTGATGCGCTTGTCGACCACGTAGCTTTGCTGGAAGAACAGTTGCCACGGCGCAACGGTGGTGCCGACGATGCCGATGACGAGCAGCATCACATCGCTCAGCTTCGAGTGGGCAGGCCAGTTCGGGATGAAGAAATCGCGCGTCATCTGGGCAACCGGCGGATGAATCGATACCAGCACGGGCACCAGCAGCAGGCTCAATATGCACAGCACGACCGCGAAGCGTTCGAAGCGCCTGAAGTTGCCGGTACTGACGGCCGCCATGGTCAACGCCGCAGCGATGCAGACCCCGAGTATCTTGGAGACACCGAAGAAGTCGAGCACGAACGTAATGCCGATGAACTCGGTCACAATCGTCAGCGCATTGAGGATGAACAGGTCGATGACGCTGAATGCACCCCAGAATTTGCCGAAGCGTTCGAAGATGAGACGCGCGTGCCCGACACCGGTCACGGCGCCCAGTCGCAGCACCATTTCCTGATTGACGAACAGAACGGGTACGAGCAGCAGCATGGTCCACAGCAACGTGGTGCCATAGTTTTGCCCCGCCTGGGTGTAGGTGCCGAAGGCGCCGGCGTCATTGTCGCCCACCATCACGATGAGGCCGGGACCTAGAATGGCCAGCAGGGTTCGGAACCGTGCCCACCAGTTGGTGCGCGGTGCGGTGTCGTGATGCGCGATCGTGCCGAGCGCACCCCGGATATCGCCAATGTGAGCGTCGTCGAGGACGGCGCTGCGTGGCGGTGAGACGTTGGCTGGAGTGGACATTGGTTTTATTCCCCAAAGACAGGTGGTTGCAACGAAAAGGCGCACCTTTGTCATACGTAAGGGCGTGAGTCGCCTGGCGCTGGCGTCGCTTGCGTATGACGGAAAGGGCGCGCGAAATTACGAAAGGAGCGTCTTGAGACGCAGCCAGAACACGGCGAATTTGCGCGGTTCGGGGGCGTGCAGTGCAAGCATGGCGTCGTAGTGGACGCGTGCTTCCTGGACGTGCGGCAGTTTCGACAGAAGGAGGCCGAAGATCATGATATTGCTCCGAGCGTTTGGCTTAACGCGGTTTGCGGAAAGCCAGCCGACACGGAGGTCGAGCGCATCAGGCGCGCAGCGACGACGGTCTACTTGCTTTCCTCAGATAAAGGCAAAAGTGAGCGGCATAAGGGATAACTGTCACTGTCCGGCATGAAGGCTCCTTATTGGCGTTTGTGCGATTGCTATGCACGTGTTTATCCACGCGTCGATTCGCGCCTGCAAAGCGGACAGGCGCGAACGGACACAGCCGCGAGTTGACGCTCGCGACGCGGTGCCATATGGACGCAAGGTGGACGCACGTCGCCGTAGCGGCCATATGGCGCTTATAAAGGTGCACGGAGAGGGTTACTGCGGCGCGCACCGTCTGCCTGCTGGCAAGACGGCGGCTGAGAAAGGGAGCGCGGACGTCCTGCCGGTCAGGCAGCAAACATATTCGAAGATCGACTACTGCAGGTGTCCAAGGCATTAGCCCCGTTTGTGAAGACTCTTGAATTTTAGGTGCTACTCAAATCTGAAGTCAATTGATTCGTTAAGCAGAGCCAAGATAATTTTCGAGCGTCGTGAAATCTTTCCGGATGGCATTACAAGAGGTGAAAGGCGGGTGAAAGAAATGAGATGGCCTTGCAAATGCGAAGCAGAATCGTTGTCGCATCACTCGTGCTTCGTTGCGTGTCGCGTGCGCCCGCAACGGGGCGCGAATCTGTCGAATGGGTTCTGGCAGGTGCGGGGCAGGCGGTTCGATGAGCGACGCGACACCCTCGCATGGACTTCCGCTCGCTCGATGGGTTCACTTCACCCGCGACCGCCTCGCGAAATTTCTTCACCAGCGCGATGCGGCAAGCGCAACGTGACTGGAATCGATGCGAACGAGCAGAGTCCCACTACTAGGAACGCCGGCCAGAAATCGGTCCACGCAATATGCGTATGACCGTTCAGCACGCGCGTGATCTGCAGCATGATGCCGCCGACCGTCACCCCGAGGCCGAGTGACATCTGCTGCACGACGCTGCCGAGACTGGTGGCGCGGCCTACATCGCGGCTTGCGATCTCCGCGTAGGTCAGCGAGTTCAGACTGGTGAACTGCAGCGCGGGAAAGAATCCGCCGAGCAGCACCACGAACCAGATCAACCAGGTCGGCGTACCGGGGAAAAACGCGCCGCAGATCGCGATCGAGATGCCGGAGAGCGCGGCATTGACCACCAGCACGTTGCGAAATCCGTAGCGCCGCAATACCGTCGACGCGATGGTCCGCATGAACATGCCGCCGAACGCCGAAGCACAGGTAATCAGGCCGGATTCGAAAGCAGTCTTGCCGAGCCCCTCCTGCAACAACAGCGGCAGCAGAAACGGCAGGGCCCCAAGTCCGATGCGAAACAGCGAGCCGCCGGCCACGCTCGCCTGGAATGTGGGGATGCGCAGAAAACGAAGATCGAGCAGCGGTAATTTGATGCGCAGCGCATACGGCACGTAGGCCGCCAGCAGGAAAGCGCCGCATATGCACATGCCGACGGCGTTACCGTTGGAGATCGTCTCCCCGCCGATCAGCGACAGTCCGAGCAGCAACAAGGCCGCACCGCCCGCCGACAGAAAGAAGCCGATCCAGTCGAGCGGTCCCGGATGCGGCTCGCGCGTGTTGGCGATATGACGGTTGGTCAGATAGATGCCGAGCACCCCGACCGGCACGTTGATGAAGAAGATCAGGCGCCAATGCAGATAGGTGGTGATGAAGCCGCCGAGCAGCGGACCGGCTGCAGGGCCGAGCATGGCCGGCACGCTCAGATAGTTCATCGCGCGAATGAACTCGGATTTGGGCACCACGCGAAAGATGATGATGCGTCCGACCGGCACCATCATCGCGCCGCCCACGCCTTGCACGAAGCGCGCAAGCGTAAAGGTGGCGAGGGAACCCGAGGCCGCGCACAGCAGCGAACCGGCCACGAAGATGCCGATCGCGGTGCGAAACACGGTGCGCGCGCCGAAGCGGTCGGCGAGCCAGCCGCACACGGGAATGAACACGCCGAGCCCGAGCACATAGCTCGTTACCGCGATCTTGAGCGTGACCGGGTCGCGGCCGAAGTCGCGCGCCATCGAGGGCAGAGCAGTCACGATGACGTTCGCATCGACACTTTCCATGAACATCGCACACGCGACGATGAGCGGGGCGAGAAGCGCTTTCTGGACAAGTGTCATGGGTACGACGGTCTGAAGAAGGCCTGCGAAGTGCCGATTATGGCATTGGAAGGCGGGCAATTGCTATGAAGTGTTCCCTACATGAAACAGATTGCGCGTTGCGCAGGCGGGATCGGCGCGTGAGGTCCCGCAGTGAATGCGGGCTTTCACGCGCCAACGAGCGGGGATAGACGGGGACGCGTGGTTCAGGCGTCTCGAGCCGTAACAGGCGGGATGCTCGACTGCTTGATGAACTGCGGCTCCTGACGCCATTGGGTGGCCTGCTCGAACGCGTAGCCAAGACCCAGCAGACGCGCCTCGCTCCATGCCGGACCGACGAACGACAAACCGATCGGCAGGCCGCGCACCAGGCCGGCCGGCACCGTCAGGTGCGGATAGCCGGCCACCGCAGCCGGCGTGGAGAAACCGTCGCCGGCGCTATCGCCGTTGATGAAGTCGGTCAGCCACGTCGTGCCGCCCGTCGGCGCGACGATCGCATCGAGCTTGTGTTCGCGGATCGCCCGGTCGATGCCGTCCTCGCGCGAGCCCTTGCGGCAGGCGGCCAGAGCGTGCACGTAAGCGTCGCTGTCGAGATCGCCGAGCGCCTCGGCCTGGAGCAGCAGCTCCTGGCCGAAATACGGCATTTCGCGGTCGCGATGTGCGTTATTGAAGGCGATCAGGTCGGCGAGCGTGCGCACCGGCGCGTGCGGTGCGAACGTTGCGAGCCAGAGCGGCAGATCGTGCTTGAACTCGTACAGCAGCACGGACTGTTCTTCGCTTTCGTAGCTCACCTTCGGCAGATCGATCGGGTCGATCAGCTCGGCGCCCTGCAGCACCAGTTGGGCCAGCGCGTACTCGATGCTCTGGTCGATTTCATCATGGCCGGTGAAGAACTCGCGTGCCACGCCGATGCGCGCACCACGCAGCGCGTTCTTGTCCAGCGCGGCCAGATAGTCGTCGGGCGTGGGTGCGCCGAGGGTCGCCGGATCGCGCGGATCGGGGCCGGCCAGCGCGCCGAGCAGCAGGGCTGCGTCGCTGACGGTTCGCGTGATGGGACCGGGTGTGTCCTGAGTGTGCGAGATCGGGATGATGCCGTCGCGGCTGATGCGCCCGACCGTGGGCTTCAGACCGACTACGCCCATGATCGACGAAGGCGACACGATCGAGCCGTCTGTCTCGGTGCCGATGGCCATGCGTGTGAGGTTCGCCGCGACCGCCGCCGCCGAGCCCGAGCTGGAACCGCTGGTGGAGCGGTCCAGCGCGTAGGGGTTGCGTGACAGGCCGCCGCGTGCGCTCCAGCCGCTGGTCGAACGCGTGGAGCGCAGGTTGGCCCATTCGCTCAGATTGGTCTTGCCGAGGATCACACCGCCCGCTGCGCGCAGCCGCTCGACCAGGTGCGCGTCGCGCGTGGCGCGCACACCGTCGAGCGCGAGCGAGCCGGCGGTGGTCGCCATCCGGTCGCCGGTCGCGATGTTGTCCTTGATGACGACCGGCATGCCGTGCAGCGGACCGCGCAGCTTCCCGGCTGCGCGCTCGGCGTCGAGCGCGGCGGCCATCTGCAATGCCTCGGGATTGAGTTCGATGATGCTGCGCAACGCCGGGCCTTGGCGGTCGAGCGCGGTGATCCGTTCCAGATAGTGACGGCTCGTGCGCACGGCGCTGGCCGGGTCAGGGGCGCCGCTTGTGGCGGGCTCGTGCGCGAGGCCCGAGGGCAGGGCGGACGCGTTCCGTGTGGAAACCGCGGAGGCCAGCAAGCCGAGTGAAGCGAAGAAACTGCGTCGTCTCATGGTCAGGATCTTGTTGAAATGTGAACGTGGAGGCACCACGCCGTGCGCTTCCAGGCCGTTGCCGTCGCGCCTTCATGGCCGAGGCGAATCGCAATCGCGCGAGATTACCTTAACAAAATTAGATGGCGGCGAAAGCCCGCGCTGCGCATGAGGCGAAGCGGCCATTCGCGCGGGAGGTTCGCCGTGCGCAAAAATGGCTCCTCAACCCGGCGTTATGATGAGCGCACCCGTAACGACACCTCCTCACCATGCGCATCGCTCCGCTTCCGCCGCTCCAATGTCTGATTGCGTTCGAATCGGCCATGCGTCATGCGAGCTTTACCAAGGCCGCCGCCGAACTGCACCTGACGCAAAGTGCGATCAGCCGCCAGATCGCGCAACTCGAAGATTTCCTGGGACGCTCGCTGTTCGTTCGCGAGCATCGGGCGCTGCGCCTCACCATCGCCGGTGAACGTTACGCCAAGCACGTGCAGTGGCTGCTCAACAACTGCTCCGAAGCGACGCTCGACGTGATGAAGCGCTACGGCGACCAGGAGTTGACGATAGCGTGCTCATCCGGCGTCGCCGTGCTGTGGTTGACGCCGCGCCTTGGCGCCTTCCGCGCGGCCTATCCGAACGTGCACGTGCGCATGATCGTGCGCGACGGGCTCGCTTCGCTGTCGCCGGCTGAATTCGACGTCGGCCTGTACTACATCCGGCAACGCGCCGAGCCGCACTTCACCGCACGCCGGCTCTTCGACGAGGAGGTTTACCCGGTCTGTTCGCCGGACTATCTTGCAGGCCGCCAGCTCGATCCGGCCGATCTCGCTCAGGAAACCTTACTAATGCAGGAGGACGGCCAGCGGCAATGGATGTCGTGGCCCGAGTGGTTTCGGCTGAACGACGTGCAGATGCCCAGTGCGCCGAAGTCGGTGGTGGTGAATCACTATCCGCAACTGGTGCAAATGGCGATCCTCGGCCAGGGCGTGGTGCTCGGCTGGCGCCACATGATCGACGCGTGCCTCGTCGAAGGCCTGCTGGTGCGCGCCACGCATGCCTCGGCCAGCCATGGCGGCGGCTACTACGTGGTGGCGCCGAACGAGCGCGCGCAGAACCAGGCCGCGCGGCTGTTTACCAACTGGCTGTTCGAGCAGGCCGGCCAGCAGATACAGCAGGCGCAACGGACCCATTAAGCGGCGGCTTGCCGGGCTTCGCATGCGCTGCACGCATGCAAGCATGCGATTCTTTCGTTTCAGAAAAAAACCGGCTTTCTTCTAGGATCGGCAGTGTGCATGCGGGGGCGCCGCTCAATCCTGAACCGGCGTGCTGCTGATAGCCGATTCAGATGAGGAAAGACATGCAAGGAACCCTTTCACCCGACCTCGCATTGCCGCTCGATTCGCTCGCCCGGCAACGGCGCCGCGCGATTCTCGCGACCGTCCTCGGCAATGGCCTCGAGTGGTTCGACTTCACCGTCTACAGCTTCTTTGCGGTGATCATCGCCAAGCTGTTTTTCCCTACCGGCAATGAGCTGACTTCGCTGCTGCTGGCGGTGGCGACCTTCGGCGTCGGCTTCTTCATGCGGCCGGTGGGCGGGATCGTGCTGGGCGTCTATGCGGACAAGGCAGGGCGCAAGGCTGCCTTGTCGCTGACCATTCTGCTGATGGCGGCGGGCACCGCGTTGATCGGCCTTGCGCCCACCTATGGCCAGATCGGCGTGGGCGCGCCGCTGCTGATCGTCGTCGCGCGGCTGCTGCAAGGCTTCTCGGCGGGCGGCGAGATGGGCAGCGCCACCGCGTTTCTGACCGAATATGCGCCGCCGGAAAAGCGCGCCTATTACTCGAGCTGGATCCAGTCGAGCATCGGTTTCTCCGTGCTGCTCGGCGCGGGCGTCGGCACGTTCGTGAGCGCCAGCCTCAGTGCCGATGCGCTGCATTCGTGGGGCTGGAGGATGCCGTTCCTGATCGGCATCCTGATCGGACCGGTCGGTTATTTCATCCGCAGCCGGATGGATGAAACGCCGGCCTTTAGCGCGCTGGCCGAGGAAGCGAAGGACGATTCGCCGCTCGTCGAGGTGCTGCAACGCTTCCCGCGCGAAACCTTCGCCAGTTTCTCCATGGTGATCCTCTGGACCGCGTGCACCTACGTGCTGCTGTTCTACATGCCGACTTACTCGGTGCGCACGCTTCATTTACCGCAAGCGCAGGGCTTTCTGGCCGGCATGCTGGGCGGGCTGATGATCATGTGTTTCTCGCCGGTGGTCGGCAAGCTTGCCGACCGCTTCGGCCGCCGCGTATTCCTGTCGGGCGCCGCCGCCTCGATCCTGCTGCTCGCATGGCCGATGTTCGTGTACATCAACCATGTGCCGGCGCTGGCCTCGCTGCTCGTGTTTCAAGGTGTGTTCGGTCTCCTGATTGCTACGTACACCGGACCGATTCTGGCCGCGTTTGCCGAGCTGTTTCCGACCAAAGTGCTGTCGACGGGCCTGTCGGTCGCCTATAACTTCGCGGTGACGATCTTCGGCGGTTTCGCACCGTTCTTCATCACGTGGCTGATTGCCACCACCGGCAGCAATATGGCGCCGGCCATCTACGTGATGATCGCAGCGGTCATCAGCCTCATCGGAACCTTCCACGTGCGCGACCCTCGCCGTTTGCGCGGCTGAGCGCCGCCACGACCGGTTCCTTCAACAAGCAAGGAAGCTTTTCATGACCATCACGGTAATCAGCGGCGGCAACGTACTGGACCTGTCGCAGGGTAGGTTGCTTGAACATCATCATGTCGTGATCGAAGACGGCCACATCGTCGAAGTCACCGACCGGCCCGTCGATCTGCCGGGCGCGCGCATCGTCGAGGCGCGCGACAAGACGGTGATGCCGGGCCTGATCGATTGTCACGTGCATGTGCTCGCCGCGAGCGCGAACCTCGGCGCCAATGCGACGCAACCGAACATCCTTGCCGCCATTCGCGCGCTGCCGATTCTCGCTGCTATGCTCGGGCGCGGCTTCACCAGCGTGCGCGACGCAGGCGGCGCCGACTGGGGGCTGACCCAGGCGCTCGAAGGCGGACTGATTCCGGGGCCGCGTATTTTTCCCTCGGGCAAGGCGCTTTCGCAAACCGGCGGGCACGGCGATTTCCGTGCGCGCGGCGACTTGCTCGAACCCTGTTCGTGCTGCTTCAGGGCCGGGGCGATCGCGCGGGTGGTAGACGGCGTGGACGCTGTGCGGCTGGCCGTGCGCGAGGAGATTCAGAAGGGCGCCACGCAGATCAAGATCATGGCCTCGGGCGGGGTCGCCTCGCCGACCGATCCGATCGGCAACACCCAATACTCCGAGGACGAGATCCGCGCGATCGTCGCCGAGGCGCAGGCGGCCAATACCTACGTGATGGCGCATGCGTACACGGGCCGCGCGATCTCACGCGCGGTGCGCTGCGGCGTGCGCACGATCGAGCACGGCAATCTGGTGGATGAGGCGGCGGCGCGTCTGATGCATGAGCATGGCGCTTTCGTCGTCCCCACGCTCGTGACCTACGACGCGCTGGCGCAGCACGGCGCCGGCTACGGCATGCCCGCCGATTCGATCGCCAAGGTCGAGACCGTGCGGCAAGCGGGTCGCGATTCGCTGCAGATCTATGCGCGCGCGGGTGTGCCGATGGGTTTCGGCTCGGACCTGCTTGGCGAGATGCACACGTTCCAGAGCGATGAACTGCGGATTCGTGCCGAGGTGCTCGGCAATCTGGAGACGTTGCGTTCGGCTACCACGATCGCGGCGCAGATCGTCGAGCGGCCGGGCAAGCTGGGCGTGATCGCGGCCGGGGCGATTGCGGATGTGCTGGTGGTGGACGGCGATCCGCTGCGCGATATCGGTGTGCTGACCGGACAGGGCGAGCGCATCGAGTATGTGTTCCAGCGTGGTGAAGTGGTGAGTCGGCGCGGGCGCGTGGTGTCGAAGTAAGGGCGACACGTCTGCGGCGCGCAGGGCGGTCTGCGGCTTCGAATTGCACCCGCAGTCCGCAGTCCGCAAGCCGCAGCCCACAACACCAGCCCACAACACCAGCCCACAACACCAGCCCACAACACCAGCCCACAACACCAGCCCACGTTCCGCGCACTGTCTTGCCGCCCCTACGCCTGCTGCGACGCCCCCGGCACCTCGACGGGCGCAGCCTTGGTCCACCGCACGGTTGCCAGCAGCGATGCCGCTACGATCAACCCGCCGCCCACCCACGCCGTCGCCGAGATCCTTTCCCCTAGCCACACGCACGCGAACAACGCCCCGAACGCCGGCTCGCTGCCCATCAGCAGCGCGACGCGGGTCGGGCTGCTGCGTTTGATCGCATAGTTCTGTGCGAAGAACGCGAACAGCGTACAGGCGAGCACCAGATAGAAAACGCAGCCCCAGAAGTCAGGATGTCCGGCAAACGACGGCACGTGCTGCCATTGCCCGCGTGCAAACAGCAGCGTCACCGCCGCGCTGCCGAACGCCACCACGCCGGACTGCACTGCCGTGACCGTCAACGGCGGCAGCGCCGCGTTGCGGATCACCCGCTTGGTGACGCAGACGGTCACTGCGCGCAGGGCCGCAGCCCCGAGGATCAGGGCATCGCCGGGATTGAACTCGAACGCGCCGTCACCGGCGAGCAGCCAGGCCCCCAGCAGCGACAACGCGACCGCGCACCATTCGATGCGGCTCGGCCTGCGCTTGAGCAGCGACCACTCGACAAGCGGCGTCAACACCACGCACAGACTGATCAGGAACGCCGCGTTCGCCGCGTGCGTGAGCAGCAACCCGAAGGTTTCGCAGAGATAGATGCTGAACAGCAGCACCCCGGCGCCGAGCACGCCGCGCAGGGCGCGGGCATCGGCATGCCGCAGGTTGCGCAGCGCCGGCAACAGCACCACGAAGGTGATGCCGAAGCGCACCGCGAGCAGCCCGAGCACCGGGTAATAAGCCAGCGCGCTCTTGGCGACGCCGTAGCTGGTGCCCCACACCACGGCGACGGCCAGCAGCATCAGGTCGGAGAGTAATTGCAGGCGTTCTTGTCTGGACATGGCGAACCTCTGAAAACGAGTTCGTATTGTCGAGTTTTGCGTGAAGATTGATAATCGGGTCGATGTGCACAGCTTTTATGTTGCAAACGCACTAATCCGTGGTAAAAGCCGTGCCGCACCCACTGGCTATTTCTTCGCACGCACAATGAACTCCAACGAACTTTTCGCGTTGCTACCCGACATGGCGGTGTTCGCGCGGGTCGTCGAGGCGGGCAATTTCTCGGTGGCGGCGCGCCAGCTCGGCAGCACGCCGTCGACCGTGAGCCGGCAGATCAAGCGCCTCGAGGAAGCGCTGGCGACGCGCCTCTTGGAGCGCTCGACGCGCAAGGTGCGCGTCACGGAATCGGGCGCCCAGGTGGCGCGTTACTGCCGGGAGATGGTGAGCGCTGCCGCCGGCGCGGTGGATGCCGCAGGGCAACTGGCTGGCCGGCCGCAGGGCAGGGTGAGCGTGAGTGCGCCGACGCAGTTTGCAAGAACGGTGATCCACCCGCTCGTGCCCGGCTTTTTGCGTGCCTACCCGGAGGTCGACCTGCAGTTGCTCTATTCGGACCACGATGTCGATCCGCTGGAGGCCGGTCTCGACCTGGTGATCCGCTTGACCGACCGGCCGCCGCCGGGTCTCGCCGGGCGCAGGCTCGGCGCGGTGCGTTGGCTGCTATGCGCCTCGCGGGCCTATCTGGAGGCACGCGGCACGCCGCAGCAGCCGCGCGATCTGGCCCAGCACGACTGCATCTATCTTGGCGAAACGGCGGACGATCATCGCTGGCGCTTGCGTCGCGGCAACCAGACGCAAAGCGTCGAAGTGCGCGGGCGTTATATCGCCAATCATGCCGGCGCGAGGCTCGAAGCGGCCCAGCAGGACTTCGGCATTGCAAACCTGCCGGAATTTGCCGCCGCCGGCGCGCTCGAGCGAGGCGAACTGGTGCAGGTGCTGGCCGACTGGCAACTGGAGACGCAGGCGTACGTCGGCGCGGTGTGGCTGCTGTATCCGCCGAACCGGTTCTTGCCGTTGAAGGTGCGGGCGCTGATCGACTATCTGGTCGAGCATCTGGATATCGGCGGCTGACCGGCGCGCCTGCGCCCTGGCCGATGATCGGGGAGCGGATGGCACAATAGCCGGAGCTGCGCGACGCGGCCTGCCTGCGCGCACCACCTGTGCGCCACCCATCTGGAGCCGAGCGATGCAAACCCATCCCGTACGCCTCACCCCCGGCGACGACCTGCGCGGCGCGCTTGAAAATACGCTGCGCGCGCTCGGCCTCGAAGCGGCGTTCGTCTTGCAGGGCATCGGCAGCCTGAGCGTCGCACAACTGCGCTTTGCCGGCGCCGCGCAAGCCACCGGGTTACACGGCGATCTGGAAATCCTCACGCTCGCCGGCTCGATCTCGCCGGATGGCGCGCATCTGCACATGTCGGTCTCCGACGCACACGGCCACGTGTACGGCGGACATGTGACGCCAGGCTGCATCGTTCGCACAACTGTCGAGATCCTGCTGGCGCTGCTGCCCGGACATCGCTTCGCACGCGAGCACGATGCGGCCACGGGTTACGCGGAGCTGGTCGTTTCAAGCCGATAGATCGCCAGTTTCAGCGACGGATCGTCGTTCGCCTGAAACGTTGCATATTCGGCCCACACCGTCCCCCAGGCCGCATGATGAAGGCGCTTGCGTCCCGCGATCGTGGCCACCACATCGTGCGTTTTCCACCAGCCGGCGAATTCCGCACAGCCCTCGCAGAGCCGTTCCTGCAGTTCGATAAAGGCCGCATCGCCGGCCCACAGATCGTGAGTCGCGCGGAACTGCGCGACCATCCGCTTCGCTTCGCGCGCCCAGCCTGAGCCGAACAGGGCTCGCGCATGCGGGTCCGTCAGCATGTAGAGGAGGATGTTGCGCTCGGCCGGCGGGATCGCGCCGAAGTCCTTGAACAGGTCCACCGCCGCCTGATTCCACGCGAGGATGTCCCAGCGGCGCCCGGTGATATAGGCTGGCTCGGCCAGCTTCTCGACTACCCGGCGCACCGCAGCCGGTACGCTTTCGAGCACGAACGGTTGCCGTTGCGCGACGCGCGCGAGCGCTCGCAAATGCGCATGCTCGGCGGCTCCGAGGCGCAGTGCGCGGGCCAGTGCGTCGACGGTGGTGGAAGACGGGCTGACGTCGCGCCCCTGCTCGAGGCGGATGTACCAGTCCACGCCGATACCGGCGAGCTCAGCCACTTCTTCGCGCCGCAGTCCCGGCGTGCGCCGGCGCCGGCCTCCGGCAATGCCGAGCGCGTGCGGATCCAGTCGCTCGCGGCGCGCCCGCAGGAAGTTGCCGAGCTCGCTGCGGCTCGTGTCGCTCAAGTTGTTCATCTCGCTCATAAAACACTCTGGGAGGGACTCGCCAATCCTGGGATAATACTGGTCCTGCATACGCTCCGAACGCCTACCTATCATGACACTTTCCATGAAGGAGAGACATCATGAAAGCCGCAATCCTGAAGGCGTTCGGAACGCCGATGATGGTTGAAGACCTGCCGGAGCCGCAAGCCGATGCGGGTGAAGTGGTGGTGGAGGTCGTTGCTGCACCGGTTCTGTCTTATACCAATGAGGTATTCAGTGGTGCCAGGCAGTATCCGTTGCTGCTGCCGCTCGCGCCCGGTGTCGGCGCGATCGGCCGGGTGCATGCAGCCGGGCCGGATGCGACGCGGCTGAAGGCCGGAGACTGGGTGTTTTGCGACCCGACGGTGCGTTCGCGCGACGACGCGATCTCCCCCGACGTCATGCTGCAAGGCTGGATCGCGCCGAGCGCAGGGGCGCAGCGCATGCAGGGGCATTTCCGCCACGGACCGTTCGCCGAGCGCATGCTCGTGCCGATGGAGAACGCGTTCCCGCTCGGCGAGCTGGAGCGTGCGGATGCCGGGAGCTGGTGCGGCTTGATGTCGATGCTGGTGCCCTACGGCGGTCTGCTCGCTTCAGGCTTGCAGGCCGGGAACACGGTGCTGGTCGGTGGCGCGACGGGCCATTTCGGCAGTGCGGGCGTGGCGGTTGCGCTGGCGATGGGGGCGGGGCGTGTGGTTGCCCCCGGCCGCAACGAGGCGATGCTTGCGGAACTCGCACGCCGCTTCGGCCCGCGTGTGACGACCGTCGTGCTGAGTGGCGACGAGGCCGAGGATACGGCACGCATGCGCGAGGCCGCGCGGGGGCCGGTCGACGTCGTGCTCGATCTCCTGCCGCCGCTGCGCGACGCGGCGCCGGTACGCGCTGCCGCGATGACGGTGCGGCCGCACGGCACGGTGGTTCTGATGGGTGGCCTGCGGATCGGTGTGGAGTTTCCATATGCGCACCTGATGCGTAACTGCATTACCGTGCGCGGCCAGTACATGTATCCACGGGAGGCGCCGGCGCGGCTCGCCGCGTTGATTCGCAGCGGGCTTCTGTCGCTGGACGGCTTCGAAGCGACGCGCTTTCCGCTCGATCAGGTCAACGAAGCGGTGGTGTACGCGGCGGAGAATGGCGGGCCATTCCGGATCACGTTTATCGAGCCGTGAGTGCGGCATCCCGTTCGGCGTGCTGCGATGGCTGAGCTGCGCTAGCCGCGTTTGCCGCCATGCACGGCGTCGCCGACCAGCAACGCATGCTGTGCTTCGGTCGCTTCGTCGGCCGGGAACATGCACTCGATGCGCAGTTCCTGCGCGGCGATGGTCTGCGGTGTGCCGACCGTCGTAACCATCGAGAAGTAGTTCAGCCGCTTGCCGTCTTTCTCGAAGCTGAGCGGGATCATGGGTAGCGCCGGGCTGACCGGCACCGCCCCAAGCGTCTTGGGGCTCTTCCATTCGGCTTGCACGCCGGGATAGGCGAGCAGGTCGGCGAGCAGTTCGCGGGTCTGCTCGTCGATCACGCGCCCGACCGATTCGCGATGCACGCGCTGAATCAGGCTTTGCGCCACCTCTGTCCAATTGGCGACGAACGGGCGCATGCCGTGCGGATCGAACATCAGGTGCAGCATGTTGCGCGGCTCGGTGCGCGCCGCCAGGTCGATGAAGCAGTTGAACAGGCGCGGCGCCGCGTCATTGGTCATCAGTACGTTCCAGTAACGGTCCATCACGAGCGCCGGATACGGTTCGTGCTGGCGCAGGATGCGGCCCAATGCGCTGGTCACGCTCTGCATCTCCTGCGCGTTCCAGGCGCCCTCCGGATAGAGCGGCGCATAGCCCGCCGCGAGCAGCAAACTGTTGCGTTCGCGCAGCGGCACGTCGAGCGCCTGGGCCAGATCCATCAGGGTCTGGCGGCTCGGCACGCTGCGTCCGCTTTCGATGAAGCTGATATGCCGTTGCGACACGCCGGTGTCGAGCGAGAGCTCGATCTGGCTCTTGCCGCGCGTGTCGCGCCATTGGCGCAGCAGTACGCCCAGCTCGGCCGCGGGCAGCTTCGAATGGAGGTCCGGTGAATTCATCGCATGCTATTTTCGCAAGAGGGGGCATCCAGCAGTTTGCTACGGATCTTCATGGTTTGCCGCGGTGCGGCGCGCAGGGCCGCGCGTGAAGCGAACCCTGCGCGCACGTTCCGCTTAGGCCGGGGTCCAGGCTTGCGCCTGGAAGCGCTCCTCGACCGGCGTACCCGCCATGTTAGTCGTCGTGGCGGCCATCGTGGAAATGCCGATGCTCGTGATCACCTCGAAGATCTGGCTCTGCGAATAGCCCGCGGAAGTAAAGCGTTCGATCTCCGCGTCGCTCACATTGCCGCGCTTTTCGATCAGCGCCCGGGTGAGCGCCGACAGTGCCGCGTACTTCGGGTGCGCGGGCAATCTTCCCTCGCGCATGGCCTTGACGTCGCCTTCCGCCATGCCGTCTTCGAGCGCGAAAGTCGAGTGTGCCGCAACGGTCCACGGGCACTTGATGGTGACCGCGTTGGTGAGCAGCAGCGCCTGCTTCTCGCACTCGTCCAGACTGCCGCCATGGAAACTGCCGAAGCTGCCGGCGAACCCGTTCAGCAGAACGGGGTTGCCGGCCATGGTGGCCATCACGTTGGGCAAGAACCCGAACTTCTGCGCGAGCGCCTGCAGAGTGGGCTTCGACTGCTCGGGCGCCGATTCGATCGTGTGTACGGTAAAACTACGCATTCCTAACTCCTTGCTGCATTGATTGAACATGACTGCATCCGTATCTCCATGGCGGCGCGGTTTGTTTTGCGTCGCCGTCGAGAGGAGATGACTGCCATGGTAAAGATCGTGCGCAGGAGTTCAATTACGTCGCAGGTAATAACGAAATGATCCCGGTTTGCTCACGCAAACACGCTCGTAACCACTTTTACGACGGCATCGCGTCGGGCGGCACCGGACGAAAGCGCTCTTGCACCGCGACGAGCTGGTCATCCGACGTGGCCACCAGCCACAGGCGTGCGCTTTCCACCATCAGGCGGTTATGGTCTTTCAGCACGCTCATCGAGACAGCCGTCTTCCATGTCACCGGCGCCACCTTGCTGGTTCTGCCCGACGGTGTGCCCACCAGCAGGCAGTAAGGTCCAAGCGGCAGGGACACGAGCGGCAGCGCAGGTTTGACGCGAACCCGCCAGTCGATAAACGGCGTATCGCTAAAGAGCAAGGGCGTGGGCAGGCCGTGCAGCACCGTGAAGTCATACAGCGCGAGGTGTTCCCGCATGGCCGCATAGAGCCGGCGGATATCGCTGACGACCGCCGCACGGATCTCATGGTCGAACAGCGCTTCTTCGGCATAGCGGGCCTGGGCTTCGTGAGCCTCGCGCTGATAAGCGCTGAAAACGGCCAGTTCCATGCAGTCTTGCGCCGCACGCTGCACATCGGCAGGCGTTCCGGCTTCGTCCGGCTTGCCCAACTGCGCGGCGCGCAGGAAGCGGGCCAGCGCGGCTTCCTGAATCGCGGGGCCGTCGATCTGCGGATCGTCGACGGCGTCCTTGCCGAGCGGCACGTAAAGGTATTTTTCAGCCGCAAAGCGTGACTTCTTGCCATCGTCGAACTTGATCTCGCCGTCGCTGCAGTCGAGATAGCGCGTGCCGATTCGGCCATGTTCCCAGATGTAGTTCTTCAGCAGGGGGCGCAGCGGATGCAGCGTCTCGCGGTCGGTCATGGACAACTCCAGTGCCTCGAATGGGGGCCGGCAGTCGGCCGGCGCCGCTGCGGGTTGATGTCCCATCATGGCACGGGAGCCGGTGGTTCGCGAGCGGTTTAGCGCGCGACCTTCGCTTCGAGCAGATCGCCCATGCCGATCCGCCTGGCAAATGCGATCCGCACTCGCTCAGAGACCT
Organism: Paraburkholderia sp. SSBN10T; assembly: GCF_056619545.1. Taxonomy (NCBI): domain Bacteria; kingdom Pseudomonadati; phylum Pseudomonadota; class Betaproteobacteria; order Burkholderiales; family Burkholderiaceae; genus Paraburkholderia; species Paraburkholderia sp. SSBN10T. Next base: position 186,158 of record NZ_JBWQQI010000015.1, on the reverse strand, counting down.
CGAGCACTTCACGCGCGCCGTCGCCGACAAAGTCGATCACCGAACGCATCGGCCGCGTGCCGTCCGGCAAGCCGACGATCCGCACGATCTCATCGGCAACGGCTTGCGGATCGGCGTCCGCGGGCGTGAGCGACGACAGACGCGCGCCGATCTGGTCCATCACGCCATCGTAGCGGCTATACGCTGCCGCGGTGGCGGCATCGGCGGGTTTGCCGGCGCTCGGAAAGTGCGCGGTGCCTTGCGTGAAAGCGCCCGGCACGACGATAGACGTCTCGATGCCAAAGCGGGCGATCTCATAGGCGAGCGTCACCGCGAGCGAATCCATCGCGGCCTTCGCGGCGCCGTACGGACCCATGAACGGCGGAAAGCCGCCCTTGGTCGTGGTGCTGCTGATCCACAGCATCAAGCCCGCTTCCTGCCGGCGCAGATAGGGCAGTACGGCGCGGTTCACGCGTTGCGCACCGAACAGGTTGGTGTCGAACACCTTGGCCATCTCTTCGGGCGTAAAGGCTTCGGTCGGACCCATTACCAGATGCCCGGCGTTCTGCATCACCACGTCGATGCGTCCCTGTTCGCGCATGATCGTGGCGGCGGCCGCATCGGCTGAGGCCTGCGACAGCACGTCGAGTTCGAGTGGATGCAAGGCGATGCCGCGCGCCTTGGCGAGTGCGCGCAGTTCGTCGGCGTGCGGCTTGTTACGGCCCGCCACCTCGCGCATGGTCGCGTAGACGATGTGGCCGGCTTCGGCGAGTGCCCGGGCCGTGAGTTTGCCGATGCCGGTGCCGGCACCCGTGACCAGAATGACCTTTTGCATGATTGTTCTCCCGATGGTTTTCGATGAGCGGTAAGCCGGGCCGGCTTCAGGCGATGCCGCCGTTGGCGCGCAGGATCTGACCGTTGACCCAGTCCGCGTCGGGACCGGCGAGGAACGACACGACCGAGGCGATGTCGTCCGGCTGGCCGAGGCGTTGCAGCGGCGGCATCTTCGCGAAGGTCTGGATCTGCTCTTCGGTTTTGCCGTCGAGGAACAGCGCGGTGGCGATGGGCCCCGGCGCCACCGCGTTCACCGTGATGTTGCGCCCGCGCAGTTCCTTGGCGAACACGTGCGTGAACGCTTCGACGGCGGCCTTGGTCGCGTTGTAGACCGCATAGCCGGGCATGTTGAGCGCGAGCGTCGTGCTGGAGAAATTGACGATGCGGCCACCGTCGTTCAGGCGTGCGGCCGCTTCGCGCAGCGTGTTGAAGGTGCCGCGCAGGTTGATGTTCATCGTCTGGTCGAACAGGGCGTCCGAGGTATCCGCCAGCGGCATAGTCTTCAGCACGCCCGCGTTGTTGACGAGCACGTCTACCTTGCCGAGCTGCTGCTCGACGGTTTCGAACATCCGGCGCACCTCGCCGGCCTTGGCGACGTCGGCTTGCACCGCGATCGCCCGTGCGCCGAACGCCTGCAGTTCGGCGACCAGCGTGTCGGCTTCGCGTGAGCTCGCCGCATAGTTGACGACCACGGCGAAACCGTCGCGGGCCAAACGCCGGGCGACCTCCGCGCCGATGCCGCGCGAGGCGCCGGTGACGAGTGCGATCTGCTGCTGATGGTTGATGTTATTCATGATTCGTGTCCTCAGGTGGGTGGTTCAGGGATGACCCGCCAGGCAGGTCCGTGAGGTGAATCATGGATCATTCCGTTTAGAAGATAATTGCCTGAAAATTGGTATCATCATTCCATTGTCGTTAACAAAATCCGGGAGCGCCGCTAATGGATCGTTTCGAGGAAATGCGGGTGTTTGTGCGCATCGCCGAGCGCCAGAGCTTTACCCAGGCGTCGGACGATCTGCAGATTCCGCGCGCCACCGTCACCAACCTGCTCAAGCGCATGGAGCAACGGCTCGGTACGCGGCTGGTCGAACGCACCACGCGCACGGTGCGGCTGACGCACGACGGCGAAGCCTTTTACCGTCGCTGCGTGCGGCTGATCGCGGATCTGGAGGAGGCGGAAGAGTCGTTTCGCAACACCGCGCCGAAGGGCTTGCTGCGCGTGAACCTGCAGGGCACGCTGGCACGCCATTTCGTCGTGCCGGCGCTGCCGGCGTTTCTGGCGCAGTTTCCGCAGATCGAACTGCATCTGGGCGAGGATGACCGGCTGGTCGACCTGGTGCGCGAAGGCGTCGATTGCGTGTTGCGGGCGGGGAGCTTGCAGGATTCGTCGATGGTGGGACGGCGGGTCGCACAACTCGAACAGGTGACGGTGGCGAGCCCCGAATACCTCGCGGCTTATGGTGAGCCGGCCGATCCGGCGGCCTTGTCAGCGCATCGTGCCGTCAACTACATTTCGAGCGCGACGGGCAAGGCGGTGCCGCTCGAATTCACGAGCGAGGGGCGCGTGAGCGCGGTGCAGCTCGCCTCGGCGGTGTCGGTCGCGGGCGCGGATCTTTATACGGGCGCGGCGGTAGCCGGTCTCGGCATCGTGCAGGTGCCGCGTTACCGCGTCGCCGGGGAACTGAAGGCGAGGCGTCTGAAGATCATTCTGCGGGACTACCCACCGCCGCCGATGCCGGTATCGGTGCTGTATCCACAGAGTCGCCAATTGTCGTCGCGGGTGCGGGTGTTCGCGCAGTGGCTGCGGGATATCTTCGAGGCGGCTTCGAGCGCAGGCGCCGCTGCAAGCGTGGGGCGGCGCCCCTAACGCAGCCGCGTCAGGGGCCGCTCGTGGGATCATACGGCTCGCGAGGCGCTCACGCCGCGCGAGCCACAGGAAACGGGAGCGGATGAGATGATCGATGGACTGGTAGGCGGGCGCCTCTACGGGGAAGCCCAGATCCGCACTGGACAGAACGGCAAGCGTTTTGTGACGTGCAAGGTGCGTGCGACCACCGGCGACGGCGACACGCTGTTCGTCAACGTGATCGCCTTCGACGATGAAGTGCAAACCGGCTTGCTGGCGCTAAGCGATGCGGACAGCGTGGCCTTGAGCGGCGCGCTCACGCCGAAAGTGTGGACCGACAAGAATGGTCTCGTGAAACCGGCGCTCGATATGGTGGCACACGGCCTGCTGAGCGCGTACGACGTGCGGCGCAAGCGGGCGGCGGTGGGTGGGCAGTCGGCGCAAGACGACGGCGCTCATCCCGACGATCCGCTGTGAGTCCGGCTGGCGGCCCGACGCCGTTGATCGGCGCGCTTCTCGCGCATCGCTATCCGGGGCAGTGGTGGCCGCTGGCCGTCTTTTATAGTGCGCTCGCCGCCATCTCGCTGGTTTGTATTACGACGCTGGAACGGAATAAGCTCGCCGCGGCGCAGGCGCGGATCGAGGCGTTCTAGCCGTCTTGCCGATGTTCGGTGGCGCCGCCTAGTGACACAGGACCGAGCAGGTCAGCGCGGTGACGCCGGCCACCGCGCCGACCACGGCGCCGGTCGCAAACGTCTCGAGCGACGTCGCACAGCCCTGCAGATTGAGCATCCCCGCCAGCACCAGTATTTTGATAACGCGACTCATTGTTTGTATCCCCCGTGAGTACGCGCGAATCGTAGCAACTCCTTGTCTTGATGGGGCTTTCTGAAAATATCGGCGCCTTACGTTGTATTTTTTTCGGCCCCGAAAGTCCCCCGGGGGCCGCTGGACGCGGCAGAGCTGCCGCTTGCATCAGGCCATCTGGCCAGCACTCGCACAGTCGATGGAAAACTGTATAAATATACAGTATAGTGTCTCCTTCAAATCCGCCCTGCGGCGATTGATCCGTATGGTCGGGTGCGGTGAATCTGTACGGCGCGCAAAGCCGCCGTAAGATGTGGCCAACTCATTCAGACGGTCGGGCAAATTGTCATCTACAGGAAAAATCCGCATTCGCGGAGCGCGTCAGCACAACCTCAAAAACCTCGATCTCGACCTCCATACCGGCGAGATGACGGTCGTCACCGGTCCGTCGGGCTCCGGCAAGTCCAGCCTGGTGTTCGACACGCTTTACGCGGAAGGGCAGCGGCGCTACGTCGAAACCTTCAGCGCGTACGCGCGGCAGTTTCTCGACCGGATGGACCGGCCGCAGGTGGACCGCGTCGACGGTGTGCCGCCGGCCATCGCGATCGACCAGACCAATCCGGTGCGCAGCTCGCGCTCCACGGTCGGCACGATGACCGAACTCAACGACCATCTGAAGCTGCTGTATGCGCGCGCGGCCGAGCTGTTCGACCGCAAGACGGCGCAGGCGGTGCGGCACGACTCGCCGGAGACGATCTACCTCGAACTCGCTGCGCGCACGGCACAGAGCGATCCGCGCCTCGTCGTTACGTTCCCGGTGGAGTTGCCCGAGTCGGCGACCGAGGAAGAGGTCGAGCAGTGGCTGTCCGCGAGCGGCTACACGCGCGTGCAGGCGCAGCGCGAAGTGCAGTCGCCCACCGGGCCGCGCAAGCTGCTCGACGTGGTGGCCGACCGCTTCCGCCTGAGCGCGGTGGAGAAAGGGCGCGTCGTCGAAGCCATTGAGGCGTCCCTGAAGCGCGGCGGCGGCCGCGTGAACGTCTACGTGCTGCCGCAAGCGCCGGAGGAGCCCGAAGCGCCGGCCGAGCCGCAGATCTGGCGTTTCTCCACGGGCTTGCACAACCCGGACAGCGACCTGCGCTATGCCGATCCGCAGCCGGCGCTGTTCTCGTTCAACTCGGCGTACGGCGCGTGCGAAACCTGCCGCGGCTTTGGCCGCGTCATCGGCGTCGATCTGGGCCTCGTGATTCCCGACGAGCGCAAGACTCTGCGCGGCGGCGCGATCAAGCCCATGCAGACGCCCGCGTGGAAGGAGTGCCAGGACGACCTGATGCGCTACGCGGCGAAGGCCGGCATCCCGCGCGATACCGCCTGGTTGGCGTTGACGAAAGAGCAGCGCGACTGGGTCATCAACGGCTCGCCCGACTGGAACGGCAAGTGGCAGAGCCACTGGTACGGCGTGAAGCGCTTCTTCGACTACCTCGAATCGAAGGCGTACAAGATGCACATCCGCGTGCTGCTGTCGAAGTACCGCAGCTACACGCCGTGCGAGGTCTGCGGCGGCGCGCGTCTGAAGACCGAATCGCTGCTGTGGCGTCTTGGCACCCGCGCCAATGCGGACGCGGTGCTGAACCCGGCGCAGCGTTTCCTGCCGCGCGGGGTGGACTGGCACCGTGCGCAGCTCGAAGCGCTGCCGGGCCTGACCGTGCACGACCTGATGCTGCTGCCGATCGAGCGCATCCGGCGCTTCTTCGACAACCTGAGCCTGCCGAGCGCGCTGCTCGACGACGCCCTGAAGCTGCTGCTCGCAGAAGTGCGCACGCGCCTCAAATATCTGTGCGACGTGGGCCTCGGCTATCTGACGCTGGATCGCCAAAGCCGCACGCTGTCGGGCGGCGAGGTGCAGCGGATCAACCTGACTACGGCGCTCGGCACCTCGCTCACCAAGACCCTGTTCGTGCTCGACGAACCCAGCATCGGGCTGCATCCGCGCGACCTGAACCGCATCGTCGAAGCCATGCACCGCTTGCGCGACGCGGGCAATACGCTGGTGGTGGTGGAGCACGATCCCTCGGTCATGCTCGCGGCGGACCGCTTGATCGATATGGGTCCCGGTCCCGGCGAACGCGGCGGCACGATCATTTTCGACGGCGCGCCGGACGAGATCCGCTCGGCGGGCACGCTGACCGGCGAATATCTCGGCGGCCATCGTCATGTGGCCGACGTGTCGCACTGGTCGAACCGCCCGGTGACGAGCGACACGCCTCGCATCGTGCTGGAAGGCGCGAGCGAACACAACCTGCAGGACGTCACCGTCGAGATTCCTTTGCAGCGCCTCGTGTGCATCACGGGTGTCTCGGGCTCCGGCAAATCCACCCTGGTGCAGGACGTGCTGTACCCGGCGCTGGCGCGGCACCTCGGCGTCGCTACCGAGTCGCCGGGCGCGTTCCGGCGTCTGCTGGGCGTCGAACAGGTGAACGAGGTGGTGTTCGTCGACCAGTCGCCGATCGGCAAGACGGCGCGCTCGAATCCGGCCAGTTACGTTGGCGCGTTCGACGAAATCCGCAAGCTGTTCGCCAAGGTGCCGCTCGCGCAGCAGCGCGGCTATAGCCCGGGCATGTTCAGTTTCAACTCCGGCGACGGCCGTTGTCCGACCTGTGGCGGCTCGGGCTTCGAGCACATCGAGATGCAGTTCCTGAGCGACGTGTACCTGCGCTGCCCGGATTGCGATGGCCGCCGTTACCGCGCCGAGCTGCTCGAAGTGAAGATCGAACGCGGCACGCCGGCGCGGGCGTTGAGTATTGCCGACGTGCTGGAACTGACCGTGAGCGAAGCCACGGCGTATTTCGCGGCGGACGCGGAAGTGCTGCGCGTGCTCAAGCCGATTGTCGACGTGGGCCTCGAATACGTGAAACTCGGCCAGCCGGTGCCCACCTTGTCCGGCGGCGAAGCGCAGCGGCTCAAGCTGGCGGGTTTCCTCGCCGAAACGGCGCAGGCCGGTACGGCCCGGGCCAGGGCGGCCCGCGAAGCGAAGCAGGCGCCTGCCGCGCGGCTCTTCATGTTCGACGAGCCGACCACGGGCCTGCATTTCGACGACATCGCGAAACTGATGCAGGCGTTCGGCAAGCTGCTGGCGGGCGGTCATTCGCTGATCGTGATCGAGCACAACCTCGACGTGATCCGCGCGGCAGACTGGCTGATCGACCTCGGACCCGAAGGCGGCGATGGCGGCGGCCAGGTGCTGTGCTCGGGCACGCCGGAAACGGTCAAGGCGTGCGCGCAGTCGTACACGGGCCAGGCCTTGCTGCAGTACGACGATGCGCTGGGCGCCGCCGCGGAACCCGCTGCACAGGGTGTGCCGCTGCAAAAAGCGCTGACGGCGGCGCGTGCGCGCCGTGCCGTGGAAGGCGAGGACGTGGTGCGCATCGTCAATGCGCGCGAGCACAACCTGCAAGCGCTCGACGTCGATATTCCGCACGGCAAGTTCAACGTCATTACGGGCGTGTCCGGGTCAGGCAAATCGACGCTTGCGTTCGACATCCTGTTCCATGAAGGCCAGCGCCGTTACCTCGAATCGCTCAATGCCTACGCGCGCTCAATCGTGCAGCCGGCCGGGCGCCCGGAGGTCGACGCGGTGTACGGCATTCCGCCGACCGTGGCGATCGAGCAGCGCCTCTCGCGCGGCGGCCGCAAGAGTACCGTGGCCACCACTTCGGAAGTCTGGCACTTCCTGCGCCTGCTGTATGTCAAGCTCGGCTTGCAGCATTGCATCCACGACGGCACGCCGGTGACCTCGCAAAGCGTCGAGTCGATCGCGGCGCAATTGCTGCGCGATCACAAGGGCGAACACGTGGGCTTTCTGGCGCCGCTGGTGGTCAACCGCAAGGGCGTCTACACGGACCTCGCCAAGTGGGCGAAGGCGCGCGGCAATAGTCATCTGCGGGTGGACGGCGAATTCGTGCCGGTCGACCCGTGGCCCAAGCTCGACCGCTTCCGCGAGCACACCATCGAACTGCCGGTGGCGGATCTCGTGGTCTCGGCCAGCAATGAAGCCGAGTTGCGCCGTCTGCTCGACGAAACGCTCGAAGTGGGCAAGGGCGTGATGCATCTGCTCGCGCCGCTCGACGGCTTGCAGGACGCGTTGACGAGCGGCCGCGCCACCGCGAAGTTCGGCACGCTCAAGGTGCTGTCCACCAAGCGTGCCTGTCCAGTGTGCAGCACGAGCTATCCGGAACTGGATCCGCGCATGTTTTCGTACAACAGCAAGCATGGCTGGTGTACCACCTGCGTCGGCACGGGTCTCGCGCTCACCCGTGAGCAGCGCGCTGCCTACGACGACACCGTGATCGCCGAAGACGGGCGCGGCCGCGAGCAGAGCTTGCCGTCCGAGGAGCAGGAGCCGGAGGGCGTGGTCGACGAGCCGTGTCCGGATTGCCACGGCACGCGCCTGAATCCGGCTGCCCGCGCGGTGACGTTCGACGCGCAGTCGATCGTCGATGTCGCGCAATGGACGGTGAGCGACACGCGGCGCTGGATCGACGCGCTGGAACTTTCGGGCCGCGACGCCGAGATCGCCCGCGACGTGGTGAGCGAGATCGGCAGCCGCCTGCAATTCCTCGAAGAAGTCGGGCTTGGCTATCTGAGCCTCGACCGCGCGGCGCCGAGTCTGTCGGGCGGCGAGGCGCAACGCATCCGCCTCGCGGCGCAACTGGGCAGCAACCTGCAAGGGGTTTGCTACGTGCTCGACGAGCCGACCATCGGCCTGCATCCGCGCGACAACCAGATTCTGCTGAACGCGCTGCGCAAGCTCGGCGAGAAGGGCAACACGCTGGTGGTCGTCGAGCATGACGAGGACACCATCCGGCGTGCCGACCACATCATCGATATCGGCCCGGGCGCAGGCAAACGCGGCGGCACGCTGGTCGCACAGGGCAGCGTGGCCGAGCTCTCGGCGCAAGCCGATTCGCTGACTGGGCAGTTCCTCGCCAACCCGATCGTGCATCCGTTGCAGCCGCGCCGCACAGTCAAGCCGAAGACCAGGAGCGCTGCAGCCGTGCCGGAACAATGGCTGACCGTGCATGGCGGCAAGCTGCACAACCTGCGTGACGTCACCGTGGCGCTGCCGCTGTCGCGCCTCGTCGCGGTGACGGGCGTGAGCGGCTCGGGTAAGTCGACGCTCGCACGCGACGTGCTGATGACGAACCTGCTCGATGCGGTGGGGCGCTCGGTGCTGTCGTCGCCCGCCACCCGCCGTGCCCGCAAGGCCGCGCAAGACGAACCGGCGGCCAACCGCCGCTCGAGCGTGCTGGCCCGCAGCGCGCCGCGCGCGCAACTGAACGTCACGCACGACTGGCAAGGGTGCGACGCGATCAGCGGGTGGGAAAACATCGACCGCGTGCTCGAAGTCGACCAGACGCCGATCGGCAAGACGCCCCGTTCGTGCCCGGCGACCTATATCGGCGTGTGGGACGCCATCCGCAAACTGTTCGCCGGCACGCTCGAAGCCCGCGCGCGCGGTTATACGGCCTCGCGCTTCTCGTTCAACACGGGGGAGGGGCGCTGCCCGGCTTGCGAAGGCCAGGGCGTGCGCACCATCGGCATGAGCTTCCTGCCCGATGTCAAGGTGCCGTGCGACGTCTGTCACGGCCAGCGCTTCAACCCGGAGACGCTGGCGGTCACGTGGCGCGGCAAGAACATCGGCGACGTGCTGACCATGGAGATCGACGAAGCCGTCGAGTTCTTTGCGCCCATCACCAACATCGCGCATCCGTTGCAACTGATGAAGGACGTGGGTCTCGGCTACCTGACGCTCGGCCAGCCGTCGCCGACGCTCTCGGGCGGCGAGGCGCAGCGCATCAAACTCGTCACCGAACTGAGCAAGGTGCGCGACGACGTCACGCGGCGCGGCCAGAAGCCGCCACACACGCTGTATGTGCTCGACGAGCCGACTGTGGGGCTGCACATGGCGGACGTCGCCAGGCTGATTCGCGTGCTGCACCGTCTGGCGGACGGTGGCCACAGCGTGGTGGTCATCGAGCACGACCTCGACGTGATCGCCGAAGCGGACTGGATTATCGACCTCGGTCCCGAAGGGGGCGTGGGCGGCGGTTCGATTGTCGCGGCGACGGATCCGGAAGGGTTGGTGCGGGTCCGTGAAAGTCACACTGGGGCCGCACTTCGTTCCGTACTGGCGCGTGGCGAAAGCATGCCGGCTGCATCGGTTCGGGCCGGCGAAGGCACCCACGGATGAGGTCTACCGAAGACCCTTGTCGCGAATTTGCGACGAGGGTTTTCCCCGCTTGCGGCTAACGGGTCGCCTGGCATCGAAATTCGACTTACACTGCGCTTTGTGTCCGGAGTTCACCTCCAAATTGGAGGAAACGCTCTAAACACTGTCTGTTCTCATCAAAAAAAGTTTGACGGACGATTTTGTCTTGATATCGTCCTCTTCAGCAGGCGCGACAATGCGCTCGCGCCGGCCGGCGCAAACATCGCTGGCTACGCGCATGCCGTTTTCTATTTTTCAATTCAACGATTCCAGGCTGGAAGGGAATGCGCTCGCACTTTAGTTGTGCATTCAACTTTCCGGGAGTCTGGATGAATTCGCCCGTCGCCCAGGTAACCGGCCTCATCCGGTTTTCACCAAGGGCGAACGCCTACCCGATTTTTCATCCGACTTAGCGCCTGACGTCGCGCTTTCAACAAAACTTAATTTGCTTAGATCAAACAAATTTTGACTACTGGATTCTGTCTTGCTATGGTTCCGCCACTTGATAAGAAGGCATCAGCCGCACTCGCGATAGGCAGCAAGATTCGCGCGTTGAGACAGCGGCTCCAACGCACGCTCGATGAGACGGCGAAGGCGGCAGGCATCTCGAAACCGTTCCTGTCGCAAGTGGAACGCGGGCAGGCAACGCCGTCGATCACGTCGCTAGTCGGCATTGCTCAAGCGCTAGGTGTGACGGTGCAGTACTTCGTCGATACGCCGACTGAAGCCAAGTCAGTGTGCCGCGGCGATGAGCTGAAGTTTTTTGGGTTTGCCGACTCGGCCAACCTGTTCGGCAGGCTGACGAACCTGTCGGTGGACCGCAAGCTGGAAGCGATTCTGGTGAGGATGCCAGCGGGCCAGCAACCGTCGGAAGTGACGACGCACGCGGGGGAAGAGTTTTTGTACGTGATGAGCGGCCAGATTGCTCTCACACTGGAAGGTACGACGTTCGTGTTGCAGGCCGGTGACACCGCGCATTACGAGTCAACGGTCCCGCATGCATGGGCCAACACAGCGGGCGAAGAAACTGTGCTCGTCTGGGTAGGGACACCAAGGCTGTTCTAGTCGAGAGACATCGTGTTTGAGATGGCGCAGTCTGAGCACATCTATAAGTAGTCCTGCAGGTTGACCCGTAGTTTTGAACAGGCAGTACCAATCGGCTAGTGAACGGTTCGGTCAAACCAGTTTTATTGGCGGATTGAAATGTTTTTGAAAGTTAAGTGAATTAATTCGTAATGTGTTAGCAGTGCGAAATCAAATAAGTTGGAGTGCCCCGTCTATCTCGCTGCAATGGTTTGGACGTTGGTCGGTTTGTGAAGTTGTACGACTGCGGGGCAACTTTGGCGGAACGCGGCGAAAGTCGTCGCAAATCGAGAAGAGAGGCTGCTGAGGCCTCTCTTCGCACAACAAGTGTGGCCTTACTGACGAGTGAGAAGGGGAAAAATGAAACAACGGGCATTGGCGCTGGCCATCAGAAGAATAATCTGGGCCGAACTGGCACTAACAACCGCATTCGCGATTCCGGCGTTTGCACAAAGCCAGCCGGCTACCACGGGGACGCCTGCTGCAGCGGCAGCGGCTTCGGGTACTGCAGCGGCGGCCGCTCCGGCGGCAGCTTCGGGCACGGCGGCATCGACAAGCGACAAGAACGTCAAGCAACTGAAGACGTTCCAGGTGACTGGCTCGCTGATTCGCCAGGCGGACAAGACCGGCTTTCAGCAGGTTCAGGTGATCACCTCGAAGGACATTCAGGCGTCCGGTGAGAAGAGCGTCTCCGATTACGTGCGTTCTATCTCCGCCAACTCGGCCAATAGCTGGGGTGAGTCGACCTCCGACAGCTTTGCCGCCGGCGGCGCAGGCATCGCCTTGCGTGGCCTGAGTGAAAAGTACACGCTGGTACTGGTTGACGGACAACGTGTTGCCCCGTTCGCATTCGCCGTCAACGGCTCGGACCAGTTCTTCGATCTGAATACGCTTCCGCTGAACGTGGTCGACCGCATCGAAGTCGTCAAGACCGGTGCCGTGTCGCAATACGGTTCCGATGCTATTGGTGGTGTGGTCAACATCATCACGAAGCATGACTTCCAGGGCCTGCAGCTCGACGGCAGCTATGGCGGCGCGACGCAAGGCGGCGCCGGTACGACCAAGTTCGGCGTCCTCGGCGGCTTCGGCAACCTGGCATCCGATGGATTCAACGTTACCGCGGCGGCCAGCTACTACAAGTCGAACGGCTATACGCTCGCCGATCGCGATACGACCGAGAACCAGGACTTTACCGGCCGCGCGTTCGGCGGCAGTATCCAGCAGCCTTCGTATCTGCTGAACCCCAGCACGGGTGTCGCAACGCCTTATGGCTGTACGACGTCTGTGCCGTACGGCAACAGCATCATTGCGTCGCAAACCGGCGCGATCAGTAGCGGCAACGTGTGCCTGAAGAATACGGCTGAAGATGTTTCGATCGAGCCGATGACCGAGCGTTTTAACGCCAAGGTTCACGCCGACTTCAAGATCAACGATACGACGACCGCATACGCCGACCTGTGGGAAAGCAACAACACGACGACTACGAACGATGGTGCAGTCGTCGTCGCCAACGGCCTCCAGTACAACCCGTCCACGAAGAGCGTTAGTCCGGTTTCCTTTACCGTTCCGGCCAACAATCCATACAACACGACCGGCGTGTCGCAGGAACTGTTCGGCTACCTGCCGACTACGTACAGTTCGACCACGGATGCGAACTACTGGCGTGCGGCGATGGGCGTGAAGGGTAGCTTCTCGACGGCCAAGGAAGACTGGGACTGGAATGTCGGTTACACCCATTCCATGAGCACGGTGAGCAACTCGCTCGGCAGTGTCATCAACCCGACCGCGCTGCAGACTGCGCTCAACAACGGCACGCTCAACTACGTCAATCCGTCGTCTACGCAGGCTGCACTGAACAGTGTCCTGACGACGGCGAACAACCTCGGCATTTCCAAGCTTGACGCCGTCGACGGCACCCTGTCGACGCCAAACCTGTTCCATCTCCCGACCGGCGATGTCGGCCTGGGTCTCGGTACGCAGTTCCTGCACGAAAGCGAACTGATCGAAGAGGGCGGTAACTACCTGAATGGTACGGTGCTCAACCCGAACCTCCAGGAAGTGGCGGGTGAGCGCAACGTTGCGGCTGTGTACTACCAGGTCGACATTCCGCTGATCAACAAGATGCTGACGTTCAGCCAGTCGGGCCGCTACGACCACTATAGCGACTTCGGCGGCGCGTTCTCGCCGCGTTTCGCTCTGCGTTTCCAGCCGATCCAGCAGTTCACGACGTACGCTTCGTATAACCGCGGCTTCCGTGCGCCGGAGTTCCTCGAGAATACGAATTCGTCGAACATCGGCATCATGCCGATTGGTCCGAACGGCCAGAACGAGAATGTCATCACCAAGGGCAACCCGAATCTGCAACCGGAGAGGACCAAGAACTACAACATCGGCTTCGAACTGTCGCCGACGCGTACGACCGATGTGGGCTTCGACTGGTACAAGATTCACGTCGACAAGGCGATCGGCACGCAGATCAATCCGTCGGGCACGGTCTACAACGCGGATGGGTCGATCGCGTACATGGTCAACACGTACGAGAACCTGGGCTCGTTCGATACCGACGGCTTCGAAACGACGTTCTCGCAGTCGTTGCCGACCAAGATCGGTACGTTCCGGTTCTCGGCTGACTGGACGTATGTGTGGCACTTCAAGATGAACGGCATTGGCGGCCTGTCCTCGACGGTTGACGGCGCAGGTAACGACCTGACGCTCGCCCAGCCGTTCGGCGGTTCGTTCCCGCGCTGGAAGGGCAATACGGATCTGTCGTGGAATTTCCACCAGTGGACTGCCGATCTGGCATGGCAGTACACGGGTCCGTACTCCAACGCGCTGGGTCTGGACTACTCCACCGCATCGTATAGCGTGTTCAACCTGAACGTGTCGTACACGGGCTTCAAGCACTGGACGATCTACGGCGGCATGAACAACATCTTCAACAAGGCGCCTCCGTACGATCCGCTGTGGGTCAACCAGATCGACCAGACCGGTTACGACCAGTCCCTGTACACGTACATGGGCCGTTATCTGCAAGTGGGTGCAACGTATAAGTTCTAACAAGTTGTAAGCCTGTTGACGACTGTCGCTCCGGCTTTTGTGCCGCCGGAGCGACTTTTTTGCAAGTGGCACACTGTGTCTGGTAAGTAGCACACTGTGGACTTCTCCGTACGTCGCCGCGGCCGGCATGCCTCATCGCCGGACCCGGCCAGCGCGAGAGGAACGCAGGGATGGATGTCGGCGGCGCGGTCTGCGGTTCTGGACCCGTCGCGCGACGCTAACCCGTAACCCAAGGCGCCATGCGACGCCTTAAGTGACCGGAGCGCTGGCAGTTGGCCTCGCTCAAGTCGATCCGACGAACCGCGTGCCGGCCACGAGCCAGCGCGCGACCCTACGCATAACGATGATGAGACTTGTGAAGTTTCGGTTGCCGCGCGCTGTATGGACGATCTCTTGCGCAGCGGCGACACGGCAAGCCGCCACGCGCGCCGCGCCGGCGTTGGCTGCCGCGCTGCTTGGCGTGATGAGCCTGGGCGTCACGCCGGCTCAGGCTGCCTCGGCAATCGCGCAATACGATCAGCCCAAATATCCCGCCAATTTCACGCATTTCGACTACGCGGATCCTGACGCGCCTGCTAACGGCGTGATCAATTTCGAGAACTACAACGAGCTGCAGAGTTACGACTCGCTCAATCCGTTCCTGGTGCGCGGAGCAGCGGCTCCGGACATCCAGAACCTGATGTTCGACACGCTGATGCAGCGTAGCTGGGACGAACTCGCTTCTGAATATCCATTGATCGCGAACGACGTCGAAGTGGCGCCGGACCTGAGTTCCGCGACGTTTCACATCAATCCGGCCGCGCGCTTCTCGAACGGCGACCCGATTACGTCAGCCGACGTCAAGTATTCGTTCGACACACTGACGAGTCCGCAGGCGTCGCCGCTGTTCAATGCGCAGTTTTCGGTGATCAAGAGTGCGACGATCATCGACAAACTGACGATCCGCTTCGATTTCAGGCATGCCGAGCGCGATGCGCCGCTGATTGCCGGCGACCTGCCGATTTTCTCGCCGAAATGGGGCATGAAGGCCGACGGCACGCGTCCGCCTTTCGACCAGATCGCCAACGAGCCGCCGATCGCCAGCGGCCCTTATCTGATCACGCAGCGCAAGAACGACAAGGACATCGAGTACGTTCGCAATCCGAACTACTGGGCTGCCGATCTGCCGTCGCGACGCGGCATGTACCGTTTCCAGCGCATCCGTTTCAAGCTGTATCTGGACCAGTACACCCAACTGGAGGCCTTCAAGGCCGGCGATGCGGACGTCAAGGTCGAATACAGCGCGACGCAATGGGCGCGCAAATATGTCGGCAAGAACTTCAAGAATGGCTTGCTCAAGCAGGTCAACGTGCCGGATGGTCCGGCGCAAATGCAAGGTTTCCTGATCAATCTGCGCAGGCCGATGTTCAAGGACGTGCGCGTGCGCCATGCATTGTCGCTTGCGTTCGACTACGATTGGATGAACCGGATGATGTTCTACGGCCAGTATGTGCGCCTGAACAGTTATTTCGATGCCAGCCCGTTTGGCGCGACAGGTGTGCCCGGTCCGAAGGAGCTTGCCTTGCTCGAGCCGTTCCGCGCGAGTTTGCCGCCCGAAGTGTTCGGCCCGATGGTGAAGCAGGCCGACACACTGCCGCCGAACTCGCTGCGCGGTAATCTGCGTGTCGCCCGCGATCTGCTCGCGCAGGCCGGCTGGCATTATCGTGACGGCGCGCTGCGTGACGACAACGGCAATCCGATGACGATCGAGATCATGGACGATGAGCCCGGCATGGACCGGCTGATCCTGCCGTACATGCAGGCGCTCGGCACGCTCGGCATTCAGGCGCACATGCGCGAGATCGACAGCGCGCTGTACCAGAAGCGTCTCGATAACTTCGAGTACGACATGACCACCTTCATCTACCCGCCGGTCACGATTCCGGGCGCGGAGCTGGAGCGCCGTTTCGGCAGTGCTGCGGCGACGCAGGTGGGTTCGGAAAACTACCCGGGGATCCAGTCGAAAGCCGTCGATGCGCTGGTGCATGCCGCGCTGGCCGCCAATACCCTCGACGACCTCGAAGCGGCGACCCGCGCGCTCGACCGCGTGCTGATCAACGAGTATTACCTGGTGCCGCAGTACTACAACGCGAATTCCCGCATCGGCTACAAGACGACGCTGGCGTATCCGAAGATCACGCCTGTCACCTATCAGGCGGAAGACTGGATCATCAGCTACTGGTACCAGAAACCGCAAGCCGCGCTCAGCGCAGCCACGCCCGTTTCCTCGCCGTCCGCAGCCAACTGAGGACCACCATGCTTGCTTACATTCTTAGACGTCTGTTGTTGATGGTGCCGACCTTGATCGGCGTCGTGACCCTTACCTTTGTCGTCACGCAGTTCGTGCCGGGTGGGCCGGTCGAACAGGTGATGACGCAACTCCGCCACGGCAACGGCCGTGGCGGAGAGGCGGGGGCGGGCGGGGGCGGCTATCACGGCAGCCAGGGCGTCGATCCTCAGCAGCTCGAGCAGATCAAGAAGCAGTTCGGCTTCGACAAGCCGCCGCTCACGCGTTACTTCCTGATGATGAAGAACTACGCGACCTTCAATCTCGGGCAGTCCTACTATCAGCACGACAGCGTGTGGGATGTGATTCGCTCCAAACTGCCGGTGTCGATCACACTCGGTTTATGGACGGTGATACTGACCTACCTTGTCTCGGTGCCGTTGGGCATTGCGAAAGCAGTGCGCAACGGCTCCCGCTTCGACACGGTGACGAGCGTGCTGGTGCTGGCCGGTTACGCGATTCCAGGCTTCGTGCTGGGCGTGCTGCTGCTGATGCTGTTCGGTGGCGGCACCTTCTGGCAGGTGTTCCCGATGCGCGGCCTGACCTCGGATAACTTCCAGGAGCTGAGCGTCTTCGGCAAGGTGCTCGACTACCTGTGGCACATCGTGCTGCCCGTCACCGCATCGGTGGTCGGCAATTTCGCCATCGTCACGATCCTGACGAAAAACACCTTCCTCGAGGAGATTGGCCGGCAATACGTGCTGACCGCAAGAGCCAAAGGGGCGCCCGAGCGCGACGTGCTGTGGAAGCACGTGCTGCGCAACGCCGCGATTCCGCTGCTGACAGGTCTGCCCGCTGCGTTCGTGGGCGCCTTCCTGAACGGCAACCTGCTGATCGAAACCCTGTTCTCGCTCGACGGTATGGGCCAACTGTCCTATGACTCGGTGATCCGCCGCGATTACCCGGTCGTACTCGGTTCGCTGTTCCTGTTCACGCTGATCGGTCTTGTAACCAAACTTATTGCTGACGTCTGCTATGTCCTCGTCGACCCCCGCATCCAATTCAACCGCCTGGGCCGCTGATCCGGCGGCGGTCACGCTCGTCGCGTCGGTCTCGCCGTGGCGGCGTACGTGGCAGCGCTTCAGGAGCCAGCGTCTCGGTTACTGGAGCCTGCTGATTTTCGCGGCGCTGTTCGTGGTCAGCCTGTTCGGCGAAGTGCTCGCCAACGACCGGCCGCTGATCGTGCGCTACGACGGCCATTACTACTTTCCGATCGTCAAGGACTATCCGGAGACGCTGTTCGGCGGCGACTTCCCGGCGAAGACCAATTACCTGGACCCGTATATCCGTTCGCGCATCCAGGGTAACGGCAACTTCGCGCTGTATCCGCCGAATCATTACCACTACGACACGATCGACTATTTCGCGGCGCATCCGTATCCGGCGCCGCCGTCGTCGAGCAACTGGCTGGGTACCGACCAGTTCGGCCGCGATGTGCTGTCGCGCCTCCTGTACGGCTTCCGTCTGTCGGTGTTGATGGCGTTCGCGCTGACGATCTCGGGCGTGGTGATCGGCGTGCTCACCGGAGCGGTGCAGGGTTTCTACGGCGGGCGCACCGACCTGATCGGGCAGCGCCTGATCGAAATCTGGAGCTCGATGCCGGACCTGTACCTGCTGATCATCTTCGCCTCGATCTTCGAACCGACGCTGTGGCTGCTGTTTATCCTGCTCTCGATGTTCGGCTGGCTGGTGCTGTCGGACTACGTGCGCGCCGAATTTCTGCGCAACCGTTCGCTCGACTACGTGAAGGCCGCCCGCACCATGGGGCTGTCGAACTGGCAGATCATGTGGCGCCACGTGCTGCCGAACAGCCTGACGCCGGTGATCACGTTCCTGCCGTTCCGCATGAGCGCGGCGATCCTGTCGCTCACCAGTCTCGACTTTCTCGGCCTGGGCGTTCCGCCGCCGACGCCGAGCCTTGGCGAGCTGCTTGCCGAAGGCAAGAACAACCTCGATGCATGGTGGATTTCGATTTCGGCGTTCTCGGCGCTGGTGATCACGCTGCTGCTGCTGACCTTCATGGGCGACGCATTGCGCAACGCGCTCGATACACGTATGCGCGGCTCGGCATTTGGAGGTAGCAAGTAATGAGCAAGCCTTTGCTGGAAATTGACCGCTTCTCGGTGCGCTTCGGCGAGAAGGTGGCGGTGCAGGAACTGAGCCTGTCGATCGCTCGCGGCGAGCGTGTGGCGCTGGTCGGCGAATCGGGCTCGGGCAAGAGCGTGACCGCGCTGTCGATCCTGCGCCTCGTGGATGGGGCGCAACTGGGCGGGCGCATGCTGCTCGACGGCGAAGACCTGCTGCAGAAGAGCGAGCAACAGATGCGCGGGATTCGCGGCGCGGACGTCGCGATGGTGTTCCAGGAGCCGATGACGGCGCTCAATCCGCTCTATACGGTCGGCAAGCAGATCGCCGAGAGCCTGCGGCTGCACGAAGGCATGCGCCCGAATGCGGCGCGCGAGCGCGGCATCGAACTGCTGCGCCGGACCGGCATTCCCGAGCCGGAACGCCGTATCGACAGCTTTCCGCACCAGTTGTCGGGCGGCCAGCGCCAGCGCGCGATGATCGCCATGGCGCTCGCCTGCCGGCCGCGTCTGTTGCTGGCCGACGAGCCGACCACCGCACTCGACGTCACGGTGCGCCAGCAGATCGTCGATCTGCTGATCGAATTGCAGGAACAGGAAGCGGCCGAGCGCGGCATGGCCGTGCTGCTGATCACCCACGACCTGAATCTGGTGAAGCGCTTCGCACAGCGCGTCGCGGTGATGGAAAAGGGCGTGCTGGTTGAAACCAATACCACCGAAGCGCTGTTCTCGAATCCGCAGCACCCATACACGCAGCGCCTGCTCGACAGCGAGCCGCAGCGCGAGGTGGACGAGGTTGAGAAGGACGCACGCCGCATTCTCGACGTGAAGGGCCTTGCGGTTGACTATCACGTGTCGGGCAAAGGCCTGCGTTCGATCTTCGGCAAGTCGACCTTCCGCGCCGTGCACGATGTGGACCTGAGCTTGCGCCGCGGCGAGACGCTCGGCATCGTCGGCGAATCGGGTTCGGGCAAATCGACGCTCGCCGCGACGGTGCTCGGCTTGCAGCACGCCGCCCAGGGGCAGATCGAGATTGACGGCCTGCCGTTGTCGTCGCTGAAAAACGCCCGTGAAAAGCGCGCGCTTTACTCGCGCATGCAAGTGGTGTTCCAGGATCCGTTCGGCTCGCTTTCGCCGCGTATGACGGTCGAACAGATCATCGGCGAAGGGCTTGTCATGCACCGTCCCGACATCGACGCCAGGACGCGGCGCAACCGCGTCGGCGCGCTGCTCGAAGAAGTCGGCATGCCGGTGGAATCGATGCTGCGCTATCCGCACGAGTTCTCGGGCGGCCAGCGGCAGCGCATCGCGATTGCCCGCGCGCTCGCCGTCGAACCCGAACTGCTGGTGCTCGACGAGCCGACCAGCGCACTCGACGTGTCGATCCAGAAGCAGGTGCTGAATCTGCTCACCAGGTTGCAGAAAAAATACCAGCTCAGCTATCTTTTCATCACCCACGATCTCGCGGTGATGAAGGCGATGGCGCATCGCGTGATCGTGATGAAGTCAGGCCGCATTGTCGAGGCGGGCGACACCATGGAGGTGCTGCACGCCCCGTCGCATCCTTACACCCAGTCGTTGCTGGCGTCTTCGATGATGACGCCTGTGTTTGCTACCCAAGAGAAAATCGCATGATTGACGAACGGTGGGCGCAAGCCGCTCGCACACTGAAGAGCGAGGCGGATTTCTGGTCGCTGCGCATCGTCGACGAAACGATCGACGATCACGAAGTCCGTAACGACGTAGCCCAGCCACTGCGCACCGTGCGCGATCGCGGTGCGATGCTGATTGCATATGTCGGCGCCGGCGCCGGTTATGCGGCCACCGCCAATCTGTCTGCTGCGGGCCTGCAGGCTGCGCTGGAGATCGCCACTGCGCGCGCGAGAGCGAGCGCGGCGCTGTCGCTGATCGATCACCGTGAGATCGCGCGTCCGGCGACGAGCGGCCGCTATGTCTCGCCGAACGCCGAGCACGCCTTGCCGAGCCGGCACGACTGGCTCGACCGGCTGGCGCGCGAGTGCGCCGCGGCCAACATCGATCCGCGTATCGTTGAACGGACCGCCAGCGTGCAGGTGACGCACACCGATCAGCTCTATATCACCGGCGACGGCGTGCGCATCGACCAGCAGTTCCGTTTCGTGATGCCGCAACTGAGCGTCGCCGCGCATGCTGACGGCGACACCCAGGTGCGCACGCTCGGCGGCAACTACGGCACGCTCGCGCAGGGCGGCCTCGAAGTGCTGGCGCGCTACGGTTTCGACGGCGCGGGTGCACGCGTGGCTCACGAGGCGCTGCAATTGCTGGGCGCGCCGAATTGCCCGTCGGGCAAGCGCGATTTGCTGCTGATGCCGGACCAGATGATGCTGCAGATCCACGAGTCGATCGGCCATCCGCTGGAGCTGGACCGCATTCTCGGCGACGAGCGCAACTTCGCCGGCTGGAGCTTCGTGAAGCCGGAGATGTTCGGCAGTTACCAGTACGGCTCCGAACTGCTCAACGTCACGTTTGATCCGGAGCTGCGCGAAGAGGCCGCGTCCTACGCCTTCGACGACGACGGCACGGCTGCACAGAAGCACTATCTGATCCGCGACGGCCTGCTGGAGCGGCCGCTCGGCGGCGCGCTCTCGCAACAGCGCGCGCATCTGCCGGGCGTGGCGAATTCGCGCGCCTCGAACTGGAACCGGCCGCCGATCGACCGGATGGCGAACCTGAACATCGAACCGGGCGACCAGTCGCTCGACCAGATGATCGCCAATATCGAACACGGTATTTTGATGCGCACCAATACGTCGTGGTCGATCGACGACCATCGCAACAAGTTCCAGTTCGGCTGCGAGTTCGGCCAACTGATCGAAAACGGCCAGCTCACCCAGGTCGTGAAGCAGCCGAACTATCGCGGCATCTCCGCGAATTTCTGGCGCAGCCTCTCGGCAGTCGGCGACGCGAGCACGCGGCAGGTGTTCGGCACGCCGATGTGCGGCAAGGGCGAGCCGGCGCAGATCATCCGGGTCGGCCATGCGTCGCCCGCCTGCGTGTTCAGCAACGTCGACGTGTTCGGAGGCGCATGATGAGCGGCTCCGTTATGTTGCAAGGTTCGTCCGCAGTGGACTGGCATCGTCACTTTCTGCTGCTCGCCGATGCGGTGGAGCATGCGCAGCAGGGCAGTGAAATCACGCTGGCGTCGTTTTCGGCGGAGCAATCCGATTTCATCCGCTTCAACGCGGGCAAGGTGCGGCAGATCGGCAGCGTCTCGCAAGGCAAGCTGACGCTGCGCCTGATCGACGGCGCGCGCCAGGCGTATTCGACGCTGACCGTGTGCGGCGACGCCGGTATCGACCTGCAGGAGGTGAGCCGCGCGCTCGCCACGCTGCGCGAGGGGCTGCGCGACGCGCAGGACGATCCGCACCTGCTGTTCGACAAGTCGCAGTGGGAGCGCTCGACGCGCCGTGCCGGCAAGGTGGCGGAGCCGCAAGCGCTGGTGCGCACCGTCGCCGAATGTGCGAAAGGGCTCGACTTCGTGGGCTTTTATGCGGGCGGCACGCTGGTGCGCGGCTTCGCTTCGAGCAAGGGCAGCCGCGGCTGGTACGAAGTCGCCAACTTCAGCTTTAGCTGGTCGCTTTACGACCCGAGCGGCCGCGCGATCAAGACCAGTTACGCCGGCGACCACTGGAGCGACGCAACCTTCGCCCGCAAGGTGGAGCAGGCGGCGGCCCGCCTGCCGGTTCTCGCGCTCACGCCGCGTGCGCTGTCGCCGGGGCGTTACCGCTCGTATCTCGCGCCCGCCGCGCTCGAAGAGCTGCTGGGCGTGACCGCGTGGGCCGGCTTCTCGGCGCGCGCCCAGGCCACCTCGCGCAGCTCGCTCTACAAGCTGCACACGGGCGAGGTCGCGCTCGATCCGCGCGTCACGCTGACCGAAGACCTGAGCCTTGGGATCACCCCCGGCTTCAACGAAGACGGCTATCTGCGCGCGAGCGTGCCGCTGATTCAGGACGGCCGCAGCCTCGAGCGCCTCACCAATGCCCGCAGCGCCCGCGAGTACGATTTGCAGCCGAACGGTGCGTTGGACTCCGAAGCACCGGTCGCGCTGTCGATGGAAGGCGGCGACCTCGCCGAGGACGACGTGTTGGCGCAACTCGATACCGGCCTCTATATCGGCAACCTCTGGTATGTGAATTTCTCGGACCGGATGAATTGCCGCCTGACCGGCATGACACGCTTTGCGACCTTCTGGGTGGAGCAGGGGAAGATCGTTGCGCCGGTCGAGGCGATGCGCTTCGACGACAGCATGTACCGGCTGCTCGGCGATCAGCTCGAACGGCTCGGCGCGCAGCCCGAACTGCTGCTGAGCGACTCGACCTGGGGCGAACGCGGCACCGGCGGCATGCAGTTGCCGGGGCTGCTCGCGCGCTCCTTCGAATTGACGCTGTAAGCGGACGGCTCCATAGCGGGCGCGCCCGGCGATATACTTGTTGGCTTCGGAGCGCGGCCGCCCGGCAAGGTGCGGCGCGCCCATCCGGCGACAATCGCCCGCGGCGTGCATGACACATGACACGGTTTCGCGAACCGGCGCTGTTCGCAACGGACCCAAAATAATGATTACAAGCAACGAAAGGTTTGAGAGAGAGGCGGGGGGCGGCCCACACGTCATCGTGCGGGCCAGCGAAGCGCCGCAGGTCTTGCACATGGCGCGTCTCGCCGCCGCGCCGTCGTTCGTGCAGCACTGACAGGAAGCCTGCGTGCCCTCATTTTTCATTGACCGACCGGTTTTCGCCTGGATTGTGGCACTCGCCATCATGGTGGCGGGTGCGCTCGCCATTCCGGAACTGCCTGTCGCCCAGTATCCGCGCCTCTCGCCGCCGCGCATCGTGATCGACGCGAGCTACCCCGGCGCCGCCACCGAAGTGGTCGACGGCGACGTGGGCAGCATCATCGAGGAAAGTCTCGATGGCGCCGACGGCATGCTGTACTACGAAACCAGCAGCGACGGCCAGGGCAACCTCGAAATCGACGCCACCTTTTCGCCTGCCACCAATCCCGACATCGCGATGGTGGACGTGCAGAACCGCCTGAAGCAGATTGAGTCGCGCCTGCCGCAGCAGGTCGTGCAGAACGGCATCAGCGTGTTCAAGGCATCGAACACGTTCCTGATGCTGGTGGCGCTGACTTCGAGCGACGGCACGCGCGATTCGACCGAACTCAGCAACTATCTGAACCGCTATGTGATGCGCGAACTGAAGCGTGCGCCAGGTGTCGGTTCGGCCGAGCTATGGGATTCCGACCAGGCGTTGCGGATCTGGCTCGACCCGATGAAGCTGCGCGAATACGGCCTGTCAGCCGGCGATGTGAATGCCGCGATCATGGCGCAGAACGCCACGGTGACGGCCGGCACGCTCGGCGATGCGCCGTCGGTGCCGGGGCAGGAACTGGTGGCCTCGGTGAGCGTCAAGGGGCAACTGGTGTCGCCGGAGGAATTCGGCCAGATCGTGCTGAAGGCGAAACCGGACGGCTCCGCGGTGCGCCTGCGCGATGTGGCGCGGGTCGAACTGGGCCGCGACGATTACTCGTTCTGGTCGCGCCTGAACGGCCGCTCGTCGGCCACGGTCGGGATTCAGCTCGGGCCGCGCGGCAATGCGCTGGAAACCTCGAATGCGATTCGCGCGCGCCTCGCCGAGCTGTCGAAGAGCTTGCCGCCTGGTGTGGAAGTCGAGATTCCGTTCGACAGCGCGCACTTCGTGCAGATCGCGATTCGTGAGGTGGTGTACACGCTGATCGAAGCCGTGGTGCTGGTGTTCTTCGTGATGTGGCTGTTCCTGCGCGACCTGCGCTACACGCTGGTGCCGACCGTGGTGATTCCCGTCACGCTGATGGGCGCGTTTCTGGCGATGTGGGCGTTCGGTCTGTCGATCAACGTGTTCACGATGTTCGGCCTCGTGCTGGCGATCGGGATTCTGGTCGACGACGCCATCGTGGTGGTCGAGAGCGTGCACCGCGTCATGGAGGAGGAGGGCTTGCCGCCGCGCGAGGCGACCCGCAAGGCGATGTCGCAGATCGGCAGCGCGATTGTGGGCGTGACCGCGGTGCTGACCGCGGTGTTCGTGCCGATGGCGTTCTTCCCGGGCAGCGTGGGCGGTATCTACCGGCAGTTCTCGGTGGCGATGATCGCCTCGATGCTGGTGTCGTCGTTCATGGCGCTTTCGCTCACGCCGGCGCTGTGCGCCAACCTGCTGAAACCGACCGGCACCACGCCGCAGCAGCGCGAGATCCGCCGTGGCCTGCGCGGCTTCGCCGCGCGTGCGGCCTCGACATTCGCCGACGGTTTCGAGCGCGCCTCGCAGGGCTACCGCTGGCTCACCAACCGCACCGTGCGGCGCGTGGGCCGCGTACTCGCCGTGTATGCGGTGCTGGTGGGCATCTGCGGGCTGCTCTACTGGCAAATGCCGGGTGGTTTTCTGCCGACCGAGGATCAGGGGCAGCTACAGGTGATGATCCAGTTGCCGGCCGGCTCGACCCAGGCGCGCACGCTGGCGGTGATCAGGCGCGTCGAGCAGATCCTGCATCGCCACGCCGAGATCGCGCACGTGACGAGCCTGATCGGCTGGAGTTTTCAGGGCACCGGCCAGAACGTCGGCATGGCCTTCGTCGAACTGAAGGACTGGGACAAGCGCAAGCTCAGCGCCATGCAATTGCAGGACCAGTTGAACAACGAGTTCTCGGCGATTCTCGACGGTCAGGTGGACGCGCAGTTGCCGCCGTCGGTGCCGGGCGTCGGCCACTCGGACGGCTTCGTGTTCCGTCTGGAAGACCGCGGCGGGGTGGGGCTCGACGCACTGAAGGCAGCGCGCGAGGCCTTGTTCGCCAAGGCCAAGGTGGATCCGGTGCTCGCCGACGTGCACTCCGAGGACCTGCCCGATGCGCCGCGCGTCGAGCTGACGATCGACCGCGCCAAGGCGTACGCGCTCGGCGTCTCGTTCGACAAGATTTCCGATCTGCTCGGCAGTACCTTCGGTTCGACCTACGTCGACGATTTCCCGGCGAGCGGCCGCATGCGCCGGGTGGTGGTGGCAGGCGACGCGAGCACGCGCATGAGCGACGACGACCTGATGGCGTTGTCCGTGGTGAATTCGCAAGGGACCATGGTGCCGCTGTCGGCCATCGCGACGCGCAAGTGGACGGTGGGGCCGGTGGCGCTTAGCCGCTACAACGGTTATCCGTCGCTCGACGTGAGCGGCCGCGCGGCGCGCGGCTTCAGCTCGGGCGCGGCGATGGCGGAGATGGAGCACCTTGCCGCCGCGCTGCCGGTGGGTGTGGCATACGACTGGGTGGATGCGGCGCGCGAGGAGACCGTGGCGGAGAAGCAGACGCCGCTCCTGATCGGCTTGTCGCTGCTGGCGGTGTTCATGGCGCTGGCCGCGCTGTACGAAAGCTGGACGATTCCGTTCGCGGTGCTAATGGTGGTGCCGCTCGGCGTGATCGGCGCGGTGTCGGCGGTGCTGATGCGCGGCATGCCTAACGATGTGTACTTCAAGGTGGGCATGATCACGGTGATCGGCCTGTCGGCGAAGAACGCGATTCTGATTGTGCAGTTCGCGCGCGATCTGCATGCGCGCGGCTTGCCGTTGACGCGTGCGGTGATCGATGCCGCGGGCGCGCGCTTCCGGCCGATCGTGATGACCTCGGCGGCGTTTTTGCTGGGTGTGGCGCCGCTGGTGGTGTCGAGCGGAGCGGGCGCCGAGAGCCGCCAGTCGATCGGCACGGGTGTGTTCGGCGGGGTGCTGGCGGCGACGCTGCTCGGGCTGGTGTTCGCGCCGGTGGCGTTTCATGCGGTGGTGTCCGTTACGCAGGGCCGGCGTGGGCGCTCTGCCACTCCGCCCGGGCGTACGCCGGACCCGGCACGGCCGGCGCGTTCGGATCGGCAGATGGAGTCCAGTAAGTGAGGGTAATGGGGTGGGGCTGTCGGCTCGCGTGACGAGCGGGCGGCAGCGCGCCGCTTTATTCGCTCAGCGGCCGGCCCGCTTCGATCCAACGCGTCAACTCTCTTAGCGTCAAACGGTAGCGGGCGAAGTTGTGCTCACCGAGGCGCGCGATGTCTCCTTTCACGGTTTCGGTGAGTCGCTCGGCGTCCTGCTGCGAGAGACCGAACTCGGCGACCGCTTGCCTGAGCGGGTGGCGGTCACGCACGACGCGGCTAACCAGTTCGTTGATGGCGTCCCGGTGTGTCGTGCGAAACAGATCGGGTAGACCTGCAGCCTGAATCTGCACCGCATATTTCTCGATCGAGCGACGATAGGTCCACGCGAACAGATCCGCGGCAATGCTGGTGTCCAGCCGTTCGTAGACGCCGATCTTGGCGCGGCTATAGTCCTCGTCGCTCACATCGAGAAAACTGAGCGGCGCGCAGTTGTACATCAGAAGCGGAATATTCGCGGCGAGCCGGCTGGTTCGCTTGTTGCCATCCTCGAAGGGCTGCAGGTAGGCGAGGTTCACCCAGAGGAAAAAAGCGGCTTCTACGGGATTCTTTATATCCCGTGCCTTGGCGACGATGATGCTGAGCATTTCTTCCAGTAACGAAGGCATATGCGCCGGTACGTAGACCGTATTGCTAATGTTCACGATCTTCTGGCGAATCGCGCCGAGCGCATTTTCGTCATGCAGAAGACCCTGCATCAGCAGGGTATGAATATTCCGCACCACCATCACGGTAAGTCCATATAACGGCACTTCGTCGATCAGGAATTCGATCGCGCGCTTGTGATTGAGCAGCATGATCGCGTCCTTGTCGTGCGGGTTGGCATTGCCGGAGCGGAACAGCACCTCGGTATCGAGTCGCGTGTATCGGTTGCCTTCGAGTCTGGACGAAGAGAAGGACAGATCGATTAGCAGCGGGGCGATGACGTTTCGCGCGTACGTTCCGGCCGGTTGCTGCCCTTGCAGCCGTCCTTCCTTGAAAAGGTCGTTCGCCAGCGACTCGGGCAGCAGGAACGTCTGGTTCGGTTTGTAATCGTCGACGAGGCTGCGCTGGTAGGCCACCGGCTTGCGAGCGCCGAGGGGCGCTTCGAGTACCGCGAACAGGTCCTGGGAGGGCGCCGACCATGACGGCGACGCCGTGGGCGTGATGACGCCGGCGAGTCCTGCATGCGATTCGACGGCCGGATTGGCTGCGACCTGCTGCGACGGCAGACCCCAACGCGACGCGGAGGTGCTGCCCGACTGCTCGACCTTGCCGTCGGCCTTGAGTCGCGCCAGATAGCGCAAGACGGTCGAGGGCGACTCGCCAAGCGCCGTGGCGATATCCGCTCGGGAGACCGGGTGATGCCCGGCGTCCCGCTGTTCGGCCAGATACTGGAGGATGCCGTCGTAGAGTTCGCGCTTCGCCATGTCGTTACCGGAAGGGTGCTGGAATGACCTAAGATTGGATCTTGATCCAATCTTAGGTCAAAATGGCCGAAAAATGAACCAAGAATGACTCAAGATTGAGCTAAGAATGGTTCAAGATCCAAAAAATGATCTGAGATTGGTCTAAGCGGGAGCGAGCCGGCGAATGGGAGCCGTGGGCGCACGACCTGATCGAACGCTTCCGAACGGCGCGCTATCAAGTAAACAGCCGGGGAGGGGAGTGCAAAAGAATCGCGCCGCAAACCGGGACTTCAAGAGTCCAGCTTGCGGCGCGAGAGGTACTGCGAGTGACAACCTGACCAGCGGAAAACCTGAGCTTACTTCGACGCCACCAGAATCCACAAACGGGCAAGGTCGGCCGAACCATCGTCGCCCTTGACTGCACGGAACGCCTGGATCGCCTTGGCCTTCTGGCCGGCGATGAAATACGCCTCGCCCAGATGCAGTTGCGCCTGATCCGGATGCGGCAGACCACCCTTGGCGATCAGTGCCTCCATCGCCGCGAGACCCTGCTGAGCCTGGCCCGCGAACACCTGGTTGAAGGCAGCGTCGAACGGCGGAATCGGCACCCCGTTGCTGTCGACCGTGCTCGTCGCGCGCTTCGCCGCCAGCGCCTGCAGACGCTTTTCGCGGTCCGCGCCGGCGTCATGACCCAGCACACCGGACGAGAAGCCCTGATCGATCACCTGCTTGCCTTCAGCCGAGGTGCCCGCAATGATCGAGAGCTGCGTCATCTGCATATAGTCGTCAGCCGTCGTCAACGAACCGGTAGCGCGGCGCAGACGATAGGTGTCGATATCCAGACTGGACGAGTAACCCGGCTTGCTGCGGATCGCCGCGAACAGGTCGTCCCAGTACGACTGCTTCGGGTGGAACGCCACCAGCTTTTCGAGCGCACCGCGATAGGTGGCCGAATCGTTGGACTTCTGCGCGCACGTGCCCAGCAACTGCAACTGGGACTCGTCCGGCGCATGGCCGGCGCGCGCCTGTGCGTCCACGGTCGGCTTGAGTAGGCTCACCACGCTCGTGCAGTCGTTCGACAGGTAGTAGGACTGGATCAGCAAGGTCCGCATGTCCGAATCCGTACCGCCGGTTTTCAGGTAACGCTGCCCAGTCCTGATCGCGAGTGGGTAGTTCTTTTCCTGAAAGTAGATGCCGGCGAGCGCAGCGGTGGTGCGCTGCTCGTCCGCGCCCGTCAGCTTGCCGGAAGCCAGCAGCGTCTCGTAGGCCTTGGCCGCGGTAGCGGAGTCGCCCGCTGCAGCCGCCGCGGCGCCGCGCATCTCTTCGACCATATAGCTTTCATATGGCGTCTTGTTCGGCACGGCGTCGGCCTGGGCGATCTTCGCCAGTGCGTCCTGGTACTTGTGAGCCCGGTACGAATCCTGCGCCGCGTTGAGCGGCTTGGCCACTTCGGGGCGCAGCGTGTCGGCGGCATATGACGCCGCCGGCAGCACGGCGAGGGCGGAGAGCCCCCCGAAAGCGGCCGCAATCACGGCACGCTTGAACCTTTGATGGATCATTAGCACTCCCACATCCTTATTGCATGTACTGCTCGTTGCCGATCAGTCCGATCTTGGTTGCGCCGATGCGTTGCGCCGAAGCCAGCACGGCGGCGACATCCTTATACGGCACCAGCTTGTTCGGCAGCAGATGGATCTCGGCCTGCACCGGTTCAGCGGCAACCTGAGCCAGCTTGGCATCGAGGGCGGCCTGACTGGGCACGACCGTGCCGTTCCACATCATCGTGCCGTCGAAGTCGATATCGATCTGCACCACCTCCGGCTGGACCGCCAGAGGGGGAGGGTTGCCGACCGGCAGGTTCATCTTGATGGCGTGCGTCTGGATCGGAATCGTGATGATCAGCATGATCAGCAACACCAGCATCACGTCGATCAGCGGCGTGGTGTTGATGTCGACCATCACATCCGGCTCGCTGCCTTTACCTGAAGAGACGTTCATTCCCATAATCGATTCCCTTCTCAGCCTCCGCGCGGCGGCGGCTCAGTGATAAATGACACCTTGGCGATACCCGCGCGCTCGCACGCGGTGATCACGCGGCCGATAAACTCGTACCGCGTGTTCTGGTCGCCGCGCACGTTGACTTCCGGTTGCGGCTGCATCACAGACACGGTCTTCAACTGCGTGAGCAGCGTCGCTGCATCCACGTGCTTCTCGTTCCAGAAGAAATCGCCATCGCGGTTGACCGCGATCACGATACTTTTGGGCGTGGTCTGCAGCGGCTGGATTGCCTCTTTCGGCAACTGCACCGGTATCGTATGCGTCACAACCGGAATCGTGATCAGGAAGATGATCAGCAAAACCAGCATCACATCGACTAGCGGCGTGGTGTTGATGGCGGAGATGACTTCGTCCTCATCCCCCTCTTGCCCAACGCTCATAGCCATGATTTAGCCCGCCTGTTCGACCAGCGTCGCCTTTTGACCTGCCACAGGGCGCTTCACCTTCTTGCCGCCGGCCAGCAGCACGGTGTGCAGTTGTGCACCGAAGGCACGCACACGTTCCATCACCGACTTGTTACGGCGAACCAGGAAGTTGTAGCCGAGCACCGCGGGAACTGCCACAGCCAGACCGATTGCCGTCATGATCAGCGCTTCACCGACCGGACCTGCCACCTTGTCGATCGATGCCTGACCGGCGATGCCGATAGCCGTCAGCGCGTGGTAAATACCCCAGACCGTACCGAACAGGCCGACGAACGGCGCCGTGGAGCCCACCGTACCGAGGAAGGCGAGGCCGTCCTGCAGGCGGTTCGAGACGTTGGTGATGGCGCGTTCGACCGACACGTCGATCCAGGTATTGCGGTCGACCGCTTCCAGCAGCGCTTCGTCGTGGTGTTCGCCGGCTTCGATCGCGGTTTCGGCGATGAAGCGGAACGGCGACGCCTCATCCAGCAGCTTCGCGCCTTCGGCGAGCGACGGAGCGCTCCACAACTGGTCGTCGGCGCTCTTCGCGCGGCGGTTGGCACGGTATTGTTCGAAGAACTTCGTGATCATGATGTACCAGCTGCCCATCGACATGATCACCAGCAGGATCAGCACGAAGCGGGCAACGAAGTCACCGTTTTTCCACAGGGCGCCGAGGCCGTACGGATTGCTGACGGTTTCGGAAGTGGCCGGTGCCGGCGGCGGCACGGCCTGATCCGCGGGTGCTGCTGCGGGTGCGGCCGTCGGTGCGGCGTCGGTTGCCGATGCTGCTACGGTTGCGTCGCTAGCTTGCGCGTAGGCAATTTGCGGTGCGACAAAGGTCGTCGCCGTGGTTACGGCGAACACCATGCTTGCCGCCACTGCGGCGAGAGAACGCTTCTTCATGTCTGCTCCAGTTCATGCGTTGAACTTGTACAACGTGACTAATAAATCGCTACCGGTACCGCTCAGTTCGTGGGTTCAGTTCAGGTTAAACGTGAACGGAACCTGGACACGCACAGGTTGGCCTTGGGAAACGCAACTAAACTTCTTTACAGCATTGAATGCCGCGCGATCGAGTGAAGAGTCTTCCGACGACTTCGCGACATGCTCATCCGTAATATGGCCCTGCGGATCGACTACGAATTCGATTAGTACGTCACCCGTGACGTTGTTTTCCTGAGCTTCCTTCGGATAAACCACGGATGAGCGGACCTGATCGGAGTTCGGGCACGCCACGTCGACCTGCGCGCTCACCGGCTTGGACGGGGCAGGCGCGGGCGGGGCAGGCGGCGGTGCGGGCTGCGCCACGACCGGGGCGGCCTGGTGCGTAATGGTGGGCTGCGGCGGGGTCGGCACGTTGACCTCCGGCGGCGGCACGAACGGCGGCGGCGGCGGCGCGAATTTCGGCGGCGGCAACTGCACGGTCGGCATCGGCGGCGGTGGCGGCGGCTTCACCGGCTCGATGATCTTGGTTTCAATCGGATGTTGAATGACTTGCACCACCTTGGTGGCCAGGCCATTGAGCAGTGCATAGATCAGCACCACGTGGAGGAGAAGAACGACGGCAATACCGCCAAAGCGGCGCACGGGGTTCTGCTGCTTTTTCCCGAACTCGCGCGGGCGCCCGGTTCTCTGAACCGCGGACACGCCCGCCGGAAACTGCCCTTCAACTTTCATTACCACCTTGGTTCCTCCCGGCGTGAACCGCCCATTTCCGTGACTGCAGCATTCTTGCTATTTCGAAACATTGTTTACTTCAGCCCAACGACGGCATACAGCATGCTTTGTTGGACTCCGGATGGGATGTACCGTACCGCTCGACTTGAGCCTCGAGGCCCGCGCCTCGAACTCCGAAACGGGTTGCGACGGCGTCTTGCGGACTGTTTGCAAGGCGCATGCCCGCTTCGGACAGATTCTGGGTGGACCGCGGGGATGAGCGGAAGCAGCCAGCAATCTATCTGCGTAGAGGTACTAATAGACGGTATTTGATACATCCCCTTCGGTTTGACACAGGCTGCGACAGACGAAAAGATGCTCGAACGTCACACGTATTTCACAGGCTAGCTCTAGGTGCGGCTGTGATTCCTGCGACGGAACGATATCAGTTCAAAATCACGCGTCAAACTTTTTTTGATAGGGGCATACAGTGTTTAGAGGCTGTACTCTAATCGTGTAGAGTGCAGTAAAGCCGTTTGCTTACAATATCGTAGGGTTTCGGCAAAAAAGTCTTTTGTCTTCAACGATATGCGGAATGACGTTGTAAGCTTATCGAGCCTCGCGTTAATACTTATATACGGCTCGATAAAAAGCGGTAAGGGGATTCAACGCGGCTTTAAACGATTCTAAAGCAGGTGGGCGGTTGACTGCACCAGAAAAAAAACGTAGCGCGATGCGGGGGATTGACGAAGGGGGCGGCAAGATAGGCAGGATAAGCAGCGGCCGACGCGGGACCGGGCGAGGCCAGTCCCGCGTCGTGCAGTCGCCCGGCTAGCTCGCCGGATTCGCCGCGTCCGGCGTAGCCGGCGCCGCGGCATTGCCGGCTCCCTGGGCATTCGTCATCGGCGCAGCCGGTGTGCAGTCGGCGCGGTATTCGGCTTGCAGCTTTTTCTCGGCCGCTTGCAGATCGGCTGGGTAGTCGCTGTCGTCGCCGGCGGGGTTGTAGCCCACGGCCTCCAGTTCGCCCAGTTCGCGCATCAGTTGGCGATGCGTCACCTCGCCCTTGAGCGGCTTGAACGGATAATCGTTGCACTCCTGCGGCGTGAGGTGCGGGGCCGCGATGGCCGATGCGCTGCCTGCCAGCAGCAGGGCCGTCAAGAGGGTTCGGGTAGCGCTTCTCGTAGTCAGCTTCATGTCTGCATTCCTCCGGATAAGGTCACACCAGCGCAGCCGCGACGGGCCGCCGGATGCAGACAGGCTAGGGGATGGCCGCTACCGGATCGGCCTCGCAAGGATGAAAGTTGTTTCATCGTTATGCCCCGACCGCCGACGCCCGCCGGTACTCAGGCGCGGCGCCAATTTAAATATTTTTTAATGAAACCGATACGCGACCGTTAAATGCACGCGCGTAGCCTGTGAACCACGCAGTCCATCACGCCGCGGCGCCGCCAGCGCCGCCCGGTCCCGAACTCAACCCGCAAGCCGAATATGGCATCATGTCCTTCTGCTGATAACCAGTCGCGCACGAAATCATCATGTCGCGAGTGCTGACAATCGAAGATGACGAGATCACCGCGAACGAAATTGTCGGTGAATTGAAAAGCCGCGGCTTTACCGTGGATTGGGTGGCGAACGGCCGCGACGGCATGGCGCGCGCCATCAGCGACGAATATGACGTGATCACGCTCGACCGCATGCTGCCGGGCGTCGACGGCCTGACCATCCTCACCACCATGCGCAGCATCGGCGTCCAGACGCCGGTGCTGATGCTGAGCGCGCTCGGCGACGTGGACGAGCGCGTGCGCGGGCTGCGCGCCGGCGGCGACGACTACCTGACCAAACCCTTCGATCCCGAGGAAATGACCGCGCGCCTCGAAGTGCTGCTGCGCCGCAGTCAAACCCCGGCTACCCAGTTCGAGACGACGCTGCACGTCGGCCCGCTCGAACTCGATCTGATCTCGCGCAAGGTCCAGCGTGACGGCGAAGAAATCGTGCTGCTGCCGACCGAATACCGGGTGCTCGAATTCATGATGCGCCATGCCGGCCAGACCATTACCCGCACCATGCTGTTCGAAGCGGTGTGGGGCTATCACTTCGATCCGGGCACCAACCTGATCGACGTGCACATGGGGCGCCTGCGCAAGAAGATCGACCCGCCCGGGGTCAAACAGATGATCCAGACCGTGCGGGGCTCGGGCTATATCCTCGCGTGAGCAGACAACCTTGACGGACAACTCCTTCCCCGCGCAATCCGCCCTGGGGCGCCGCTGGCATTCCACCACCTTCCGTCTGATTACGATCTACGCCGCGATCTTTTCCATTTCGGTGATGTCGCTGCTCGGCTTCATCGGTTGGGCGGTGACGGGCGACATGGAGCGCGAGACCGACGTCGTGATGGAATGGCAGTTCATCTACTTCGACTCGATGCCGCGCAGCGACCTGGCCGCCGCGATCCACCGGCGGCTCGAACATGAGCGGATGCATGCGAACTACTATGGCCTGTTCGCGGCAGACGGCCAGCGTATCTCCGGCGACGTGCTGCAACTGCCGCCCGATCTGCCTGTCGACCGGCGCGGCGTGACGCTCCAGCACACCTTGCGGGTGACCGGCAGCGAACCGGCGCCGGTGGTGCGCGCGATGGCCGAGCGCCGCAGCGACGGCGAGACGCTCGTGCTGGCGCGAGATCTCACGCATATCCTGCGGATTCGCGAGACCATCATCAACGCGCTGATCGGCGGCGGGGTCCTCTGCCTCGTGGCCGGCGTGGCGGGCGGACTGGCGCTGAGCGTGCGGCAGATGCGCCGCCTGAAAGCGATTCGCCGCGTCACCCGGCGCATCGCCCAGGGCGATCTCGGTCAGCGCCTGCCGATCGGCGGGCGCGACGAGATCGACATGCTGGCGCATCTGGTCAATCACATGCTCGAAGAAGTCGAGCGGCTGATGAACGAAGTCAAGGGCGCCTGCGACGGCATTGCCCACGACCTGCGCACGCCGCTCGCGCATGTGCGGACCTTGCTCGCGCACGTCGCCGAGCGCACAGAGAGCGTCGACGATGCGGCGCTTTCGAGTCTGGTGGAGCGCGCCCGCACGGAGACCGATGCGCTGCTCGACCGCTTTCGCGCCATGCTGCGCATCTCGGAGATCGGCACACTGCAGCGGCGCGGCGGTTTTGCCGAGGTCGAACTGCAGGCGCTTGTCGCCGAAGTCGGCGAGCTGTACGAGCCGCTCGCCGAAATTCGCTCGCTTCAGTTCGCGGTGGAAGCGGAACCGGTCGAGGCGATTTACGGCGACCGCGCGCTGCTGTTCGAAGCGTTCAGCAACCTGCTCGACAATGCCTTCAAGTTCACGCCGCCGGGCGGCGCCGTGCGGATGTCGCTCAGGCAAACCCAGGCTGGGCCGCTGGTGGAGATGGTCGATAACGGCCCGGGTATCCCGCTCGACGAGCGCGACGCCGTGCTGCAACGCTTCTATCGTGGCGAGCGCACGCGCCATCTCGCGGGCTCGGGGCTGGGCTTGTCGATCGTGTCGGCCGTCATGCGCGTCCATGACTTTACGATGCGCATCGGCAACGCCGAACCGGGCACGCGCGTGAGCATCGAATGCTGGTCGAGGACGCTCGCATGAGCGCGCCGGTCTTCCTTTCCGCTCGCTTGCCTGCTCCGATGGGAGGCTGAATGCGCATCCTGTTCGTCGCCGCTGCACATCCCGAATCTGCCTGGCTGTACAAAGCATTGCAGGAGAGCGCCCACAGCCTGCAACGCGCCGACGATTTGCGCGACGGCGCTTTTCTCGCCACCCAGGAGCCGTTCGACGCGATCGTCCTGATGACGCTCGAACCGGCCTCGTATGCCGGCCTGCTCGAGGCGCTGCCGCAGTTCGTCGAGGCCGCGACGGGCGCTGCGATCATCGTGGTGCTCGGCCAGTCGAGTGCCCAGGACCGCACCCGGACATTGCGGGCCGGCGCGGATGCCTGCTTCGGGCAACCGTATTCGTTCATCGAAATGCACGAACGCATGCAGGCGCTGCGGCGCAATGCGGTCTCGCGCGCGGCGCACGACTTGCCGCCCACGGTTGCCGCGGCGAGCACGGCACTCACGCTCGATCCGCTCACCCGCGAGCTGGTGGACGGTCAAGGCCGGCTGGTGGTGACGCGGCGCGAGTACCTGCTGCTCGAATGCCTGATGCGCCAGCTCAATGCGCCGGTGCCACGCGAGCAACTGATTCGCTATGCCTGGCCGGAGAAGGACGATGTCGATCCGTCGAGCGTCAATCTGGTGGTGTCGCGGTTGCGCCGCAAGCTCGCGCAGCATCTGCCGGACGTGCATATCGAGACGGTCAGCCGCTACGGCTATCAGATCAGGACCGGGCCGCGCGAGACGCTCTGAGGGGCGTCTTGAGATGCGATGGCCCAGGATTCGTCACCGGGACACTTCGCAAAAACGCGCGCCCTCAGGGCGCCGACGCTACTGCAATGCGAACTTCCCGGTAGGCGGCCACCAGCGCATCAAGGTTGAACGCCCTGTTGAGTCCACTTGGATTGGGTAAGACCCACGCGCGTGCGCCGCCGAATGGCTTGGGTTGCGGCCCCCAATCGATATCGCGCGTGCCGGAGATCGCCGAGACCGCCGTCTTTCCAAGGAAAGCGATGTGCCGCGGGGCATATTGCTCGATCTTGCGTCGAAAAGCCTCTCCGGCCAGTTCAATTTCCGCTCGCGACAGTTCCGCGGCCTGTGCTGTCGGCCGCGGGACCACCGTTGTTAGACCACAACCGTATCGAAGAAGCGTTTGGTCGTCTTCGGGAGAAATCTGTTCGGGCGTAAAACCCGCGAGATGCACGACCCGCCAGAAGCGATTGCCTCTGCCCGCAAAGTGATGGCCTGTCGATGCCGCACGGAGACCCGGATTGATTCCGCAAAATATGAGCGACAAGCCCGGTTCAAGGACATCAGGAAGAGATTGAGGCGGATCGGTGGCAGTCACAGGGCAGACAGTCCTTGAAACGAGGCGTGCATTGTTGCAATGCTGCGCGCTCCGGCAGATCGTGCCAGTAGTAAGCGCGAACACAGTTCCGAAGGTTTCCCGACGGGGCTTGCAATCTGGAAGAAGCGGTAGGCACTGGATTGGGGCGAACGGATGTGTTCGCCGCATTTTGCCTCAGTCGCCGGGAATTTCCTGCGCAGCAAGGCAAATTGAAAAAGAGGCGGTCGCGCGAAATATCACGGTTGCCCTTTTTGCCGATCGTTCACGAACCGAAATACGGCTGGCAGAAACTCGGCGGTCCGACGCAGCCGTTGGCGGCATCGGGGCCGGCCGCCGCGCAAGCGGACAACATCAGTCCGGCCGTGGCGGCCGCGATCGCGTAGAGAGCGGCGCGTTTAAGCAGAGTAAAAGTTTTCATGGTTTTCATCAGCAGATCTGGCGGCAGTATCGGACCGCCTGCATGGCCGTTGTCTTAGTGCGCGTAGATGGTCGAGTTCAGGTAGTTGAGCTGGCCATCCTGCTCGGCATGCACCAGTTCCTGATAGACCTGGGCCCGCGTCTTGCCCGCGGTAGCCTGGCCGTCCGGCGGCACCCATTGACCATCCTGCTGCACGAGCGCAGACGAGTTCTGCGCCATTTGCGTGGCCGCAGCCGGTTGTTGAGGCGTCGACGGACTGGATTGTGCGAAGGCGGAGGCAGTAGCCGTAGCGCCCACCAAAGCGATCGCGATCATCATGGATTTCATATTGGTTGTCCTTAATATATGCTGGTTGACCGACTTCAGGTTGAGTGACCGAAGCGCGAAGCAGAAGAGAAGCGGGAAGTCCTTCGCTGCCTGGTTGATGAACAGGATAGTCAAGCGGGTATAGCGGATCGATGGTGTGAAAGTGAAAAGAAATTTATCCGCAAGCAGATGATCGTCACGGCGCCTTCGCCAATGCACCCGCGCCGATGCACCTTCGCCAACTTATCGAAATCGTGTCGCTAACTTAAAAAAGCTTTCATTAAACGACCCGCTTTAATCACGGCTGTGTCACCCGCCGCTCCTAAATTGTCGGCACCCGCACGCTACGCGGGATGACGGCGCATCGCCGGCGCGCTTCGTGCGCGGCGATGCGCGATCAACGGCTTCTCTCACCGGAATCAGACATGAATAAAGTATTGGTATCGACGCTGGTCGCACTGGCGGGAACCTGCGCCACGGCTGCTTACGCCCAGAGCAGCGTGACGTTGTACGGCACGCTCGACACGGGCATCGACTATGTCAGCAACCAGAAGGCCGGCAGCGCTGGGCACAACAACTGGATGATGGAAAGCGGCAACATCAGTACCGACCGCTGGGGCCTGCGCGGCAAGGAAGATCTGGGTGGCGGCCTGAGCGCGGTGTTCGATCTCGAGAACGGTTTTAACGTCGACAACGGCAAGCTCGGCAACGGCGGCGATCTGTTCGGCCGGCAAGCCTGGGTGGGTCTGTCGAGCAACCAGTACGGCACGATGACGCTGGGCCGTCAATACGACTTCCTGGTCGACTTCGTGGCGCCGCTGTCGGCAACGGGTTCGGGCTTCGGCGGCAATCTTGCCGACCATCCGTTCGACAACGACAACCTGAACAACGACTTCCGCATGAACAATGCGGTGAAGTATCGCAGCGCAACCTACGACGGCGTGACGTTCGGTGGCGCGTACGCATTCAGCAACGCAGCGGGCGGCTTCAGCAATAACAACGCGTACAGCCTCGGTGCCCAGTGGGCCGGTGGTCCGTTCAACCTGGCGGTGGCGTATTTGCAGGCCAATCAGCCGGGTGGCGTGAACAATCCGACCAACACGGGCGGCGCGCTAAGCAGCAGCGACAACGACGCCACGCTGACCGGCGCGCGCCAACGCATCTTCGGTGCGGCAGGCCGCTATGTGTTCGGCCCGGCGACGATCGGCCTCGTCTTCACCCGCACGATGCTCGACGATCCGCGCCAGATCCAGCAGGGCGGTTCTTACGCGACGCTGAACGGCGAGTTCCTGACCTTCAACAACTATGAACTGAACGCACGCTATGCGATCACGCCGGCTTTCTCGCTGGGCGGCTCGTATACGTACACGGACGGCCATTTCAGCACGGCGGGCAGCGCAATTTCGCCGAAGTGGAACCAGTTCATGTTGCAGGCCGACTATGCGCTGTCGCATCGCACCGACGTGTACCTGGAAGGTGTGTATCAGCACGTGACGGGCGCCGATGGCGTGGCGGTGCTGGGCAACGCTTCGGTGTACTCGCTGGCGGCCTCGGCCAGCAACAGCCAGGCGGTGGTTGCAGTGGGGCTGCGCCACAAGTTCTAAGCGCGTAAGCGCAGGGCTGAATGAAAACGTCGCCGGAGCGATCCGGCGACGTTTTTGTTTGATGAGGCACAGCGAGGCGGGGGCGCGAAGTGTGCGAGAAGCGCGGGGCAGTACGCTGAATGGCAGGGCGTCTGGGAGGCGCCCTACAATCTGCGCAAACGCTAACTGGCGTCGGCCAGCTTATTGCTCTCCACCTGCGCTTGCACGGGCTTGGCAGGCGCAGCCGCAACTGCCGCCGGATTCGTCGACCAGCCACCGCCCAGCGCCTCGATCAGCCCCACCGAGGCCAGCAGACGCCGCGTATTCACATTCAACGCGAGGATCTGCGTATTCAGTTCGGTGGTCTGCGCGGTCACCACATCCAGATAGCTGACCACCCCGTCGCGATAGCGCGACATCGAGAGATTCAAGGTGCGTTGCGCGTCGGTGAGCGCCTCGTTCTGCTGGGTCGCTTCATCGCCAAGGTGATGCAACTGCGCC
This sequence comes from Paraburkholderia sp. SSBN10T, assembly GCF_056619545.1. NCBI lineage: Bacteria > Pseudomonadati > Pseudomonadota > Betaproteobacteria > Burkholderiales > Burkholderiaceae > Paraburkholderia > Paraburkholderia sp. SSBN10T. The sequence continues at coordinate 146,614 of NZ_JBWQQI010000015.1, read as the reverse complement.
AGGTTGTCCTCGACCTGCTGGAACGCCAGCAACACCGCCGCCTTATACTTCGCGCCGTTTTCCGCCAGACTGGCGCGCGCCTGCTGCGTGATCGCTTCACGACGGCCGCCGTCGAACAGGGTCATCACGAGACTGGGTCCGATCGACCAGATTTCATTGGGCGCCATGATCCACGGCGATAGCGTATCGCTCTGGAAGCCGCCGTCGAGTCCCAGCGAGACATCGGGAAAGAACGCCGCCTTGGCGACGCCGATCTTCGCGTTCGCTTCAGCCACGCGCCGTTCGGCGGCGGCGATGTCGGGACGCCGCTGCAGCAACTCGGCGGGCATGCCGGTTGGAATCGACGGCAGATACGCGAGGCCGACCGACGGCGCCAGCGCGAACGACGACGCCGGCACGCCGGTGAGCGAAGCGATCGCATGTTCATATAGCGCGCGGCGCGCCTTGACGTCCTCGGCCGATGCGCGCGCCGAAGCGAGCTGGGTCTGGGCGCGCGACACATCGAGATCCGAGGCGATGCCGCCGGCGTGACGGCTCATCGTCAGCTTCAACGCGCGCTCGTAGGTGCTGATGGTGTCGGCGAGAAGCTGCTGCTGCTCGTCGAGTCCGCGCAGATTGAAGTAGGCGTCGGCGAGACTTGCCTGCAGGCTGAGGCGCACCGAGGCAAGATCCGCCGCGCTCGCCTCGGCCGCCGCGCGGCCCGCGCTCACTTCGTTGCGCACCTTACCCCATAGATCGAGGTCGTAGCTGATCCCCACGTCCACGGTGTTCGAGCCGTAGACGTTGGGTTGATCCGCACCGCGCAAGGGCCGGTTAGCGGATTGCCGGTTGCTCGACACGTCGGCTTCGGCGCCGATGGTCGGGAACAGGCCCGAGCGCGCCTGCGCCAGGTAGGCGGTGGCTTCATCGTGCCGCGCAACCGCCGCGGCGACATCAGGGTTGGCTGTGGCCACCTGTGCTTCGAGCCTGTCGAGCACCGGATCGCGATACACCTTCCACCAGCCGTCGTGCGGCTCCTGATCGGCGGGCTTTGCCAGTTGCCACGCGCCGCTTTCCTTGAAGGCCGTCGGGATAGCGGTGGGCGGTGTCTGATAGGTCGGCGCGAATGAGCAGCCGCTAAACAGCGCGGCGACGGCCAGCATCGCGCAAACACTGCGCCTGAATTTAAGCTCAACCATGAGCGCGCTCCGCCTCGCGATGGTCGGCAAGCGAGGCTGCTGCTGCGTTCGTAGCCTGCGTGGCGGCGAGCCGCACGGCGTCGCCGGTGGCGATCGAGTCGGGCGGGTTGTCGATCACGCGGTCGCTGGCGTCGAGTCCCGAACCGATTTCGACCTGGGTGCCCAGATCGGTGGCGATGGTGACGGGCTTGAGGACCGCATGATCGTCCTTGCCGACCACCGCCACCTGCAAGCCGCTGCGGCGGAAGATCAGCGAGCTGGCGGGAATCAGTAGCGCGTGCGGATTGGTAGGCATTGCGAAGTGAACCTCGGTGTATTCGCCGGGAATCAGCAGGCCGCTCTGATTGTCGACCGCCAGTTGCACGAGCAGGGTGCCCGAAGACGGCGTGATCGAATCGTCGGTGTCGACGAGCTTCGCGTCGAACTTCATCCCGGGGCGTTCCGGCACCGTCAGTGTCGCGCTCATGCCAGGCTTGATGGCGGCCGCGTCGCTTTGCGGCACGCTGACGTAGACGCGCAACTGGCGCGCATCGGACACGGTGAAGAGCTCGTGACCGTCGCCGCCGCCCGCGTCGATCAGCGCGCCGATATCGGTCTTGCGCGCGGTCACGATGCCGTCGAACGGCGCGGTGATGCGCTTGAACGATTCCAGCGCTTCGAGGCGGTTCACGTTCGCCTCGGCCGCCGCCACGGTGGCCTGCTTGGCGGCGAGGTCGCTGGTCTTCTCGTCGGTGTCCTGCTGCGACACCGAGTCCTGCTTGAGCATCTCGGTCCAGCGTTTGGCGGTGGACGCCGCGAGCTTTTCGTTGGCCTGCGCATTCTGCAGATCGGCCTTGGCCTGCAGCAACTGCTGGTCGAGATCGGGCGTGTCGATCAGGCCGAGCAGTTGCCCGGCTTTCACATGCGTGCCGATATCGGCGTACCACGCATGTAGATAACCGGGCACGCGTGCATAGATCGGCGCATTGACGAAGGCGGACAGGTGGCCCGGCAGGATCAGCGCTTGCGTCGCACCCTGGCGATCCGGGGTGTAGGCGACCACGGTCGGGATAGCCTGCGCGGCGGACCACGTGGTCATCTCCTGCTTCGCGTGCACGCGCGTGAAGATGCCGGTTGTCACGACCCCGGCGGCGGCGAGCAGCACGACGATGCCGACCAGTTTCAGATGGCGCAGCCGCTTCGGCGAATTGATCTCGATCTCAGTGGACATGGAGAACTCCGGTTTCGGAAGTAGGGTGATCTTTGTCTTTGACAGGAGGGTGCTTCGCCGCATCGCGGCGGTGCACGAGGCTAAATACAACCGGTACGAACAGCAGGGTGGCGCAGGTCGCGCAAATCAGACCGCCGATCACGGCGCGGCCGAGCGGCGCGTTCTGTTCGCCGCCGTCGCCGAGACCGAGCGCCATCGGCGCCATGCCGATGATCATCGCGAGCGCGGTCATTAGCACCGGGCGAAAGCGCGTGAAGCCGGCCTCCATGGCCGCGACGAGCGCATTGCCGGTGACCGCGAGCCGTTCGCGGGCAAAGCTCACCACCAGAATGCTGTTGGCGGTGGCGACGCCCATGCAGAGAATCGCGCCGGTCAGAGCCGGCACCGAGAGCGGCGTGTGCGTGGTGAACAGCATCCAGACGATCCCGGCGAGCGCCGCCGGCAAGGCGGTGACGATCACGAACGCGTCGGACCACGAGTGGAAGTTCACGACGATCAGCATGTAGATCAGCGCGATCGCGCCGACGAGACCGAGCGAGAGTCCGAGGAACGCGCTGTTCATCGTCTGCACCTGGCCGCGCAAGGTGACGATCGAGCCCTTCGGTACGTCTTTGGCGCTCGCGTGCAGGATCTGCTGGACATCGCTGGCCACCGCGCCCAGGTCGCGCCCCTGGGTGGTGGCAAACACGTCGTAGAGCGGCTCGATGTTGTAGTGCGAGACGACTGCATCGCCTACGCCGCGTTCGATGGTCGCGATCCCGCCGAGGATCTGGGACTGGCCGTCCTTGCCGGTGACCGGCAGGTTGTTCAGCGCCGAAAGCGATTCCATCCGGTATTGCGGCGTCTGCGCGACGATCGGATACGACACGCCGTTATGCGGGTTGAGCCAGTAGGTCGGCGACACCTGGCTCGTGCCGGAGAGGCTCGCCACCACCGAGTTGGTGACGTCCTGCTCGGTGATGCCCAACTGGTCCGCCCGCGAGCGGTCCACCGAGACGGTGAACTGCGGGTAGGTCGAGGTCTGCTGAATGCGCGTGTCGGCAATGCCCGGAATCAGGCGCATGCGGCGCATTACTTCATTGGCGTAGCGATGGTTGGCATCCTGGTCCGGGCCGGCCACTTGCAGGTCGATCGGCGCCGGCGAGCCGAAGTTCAGAATCTGGCTGACGATGTCGGCCGGCAGGAACGAGAAGGTCGTGCCGGGGAATTCGCGCGGCAGCAGCTTGCGCAGTTGTTTGACGTAAGTGGCAGTGGGCGCGTGATTTTCGTTCAGCGAAATCATGATGTCGCCGTCCTGCGAGCCGGTGGTGCCGCTATTGTTGTAGGTCAGGTTGATGCCGCTGTTGGGCAGGCCGATGTTGTCGATGATGCTGCCCAGTTGCTCGGGCGGCACCACTTTGCGCACGGCGTCTTCGATGTGATCGAACTCGGCGGCGGTGTCCTCGATGCGCGTGCCGATCGGCGCGCGCACATGAATGGCTATTTCGCCGGAATCGATGTCCGGAAAGAAATTGCGGCCGAGCCACGGCGCGAGCAGGAACGATGCGCCGACGACGATCAGAAAGCCGGTCACGAAACGCTTGCGGTTCGTCAGCGCGAGACCGAGCACGATCCGGTAGACGCCGCGTACGCGTTCGAAACGATGCTCGAAGCCGCGCTGAAACCGCACCAGCGGGTTACGCGAAGGGGGCGCATGGTGGCGGCCGTCGTGCGCTTCCATCAGGGCCGCCAGTTCGCCGGAGGCATGGCCGCCCGAGGCGTGCGGGCGCAACAGGTACTGCGCGAGCATCGGCACGAAGGTGCGCGACAGGACGAACGAGGCGACCATCGCGAAGATCACCGCCTCGGCCATCGGCACGAACAGGAAACGGGCGATGCCGTTGAGCAGCAGCATCGGCACGAACACGATACAGATGCACAGCAGCGAGACGAACGCCGGCCCGACGATCTGCGCGGCGCCGTCCATGATCGCGCTCCTGACGTCCTTGCCTTGTTCGAGGTGCCAGTTGATGTTTTCGATGGTCACGGTGGCATCGTCCACCAGAATCCCGACCGCTAGCGCCAGGCCGCCAAGGGTCATCACATTGAGCGTTTCGCCCATCGCCGAAAGGCCGGCAATCGCCGCCAGTACGGCAAGCGGAATCGACGCCGCGATGATCAGCGTCGAGCGCCAGCTACCGAGGAACAGCAGGATCATCAGCGAAGTCAGCGCCGCAGCGATGACGCCTTCGCGGGCTACTCCGCTGACGGCGCCTTTCACGAAGGTCGACTGGTCGCCCATCGTGATGAGCTTGAGCCCGGGCGGCAGCGTCTCTTCGATGCGCGGCAGTTGCGTCTTCACACCCGCGATGATGTCGAGCGTCGAGGCCGAGCCGTTCTTCAGGATGCTCATCAGCACCGCGCGGTGGCCGTCCACGCGCACGATGTTGGTCTGCGGCGGATAGCCGTCGCGCACATGCGCGACGTCGCGAATGTAGATGGTTGCGCCGTCCACCGTCTTGATCGGCAGCGCATTCAACTCCTGCAGCGCGAGCGGACTATTGTTCAGCTTGATGTTGTATTCGAAGCGGCCGATCTTTTCGGTGCCGGCCGGAATGATCTGGTTCTGTTGCGCCAGCGCGTCGGCCACGTCCTGAGCCGAGAGCTTCTTCGCCTGCAGCGCCTGCGGGTCGAGGTCGATTTGCACTTCGCGGGTCTTGCCCCCGTACGCGGTTGGAATCGCCACGCCCGGCACGCTTAGCAGTTGCGGACGAATGAAGTTGGTTGCGTAATCGGCGAGCTTCTGTTCGTCGAGCGTGTTGCTGGTGAGCGCCAGTTGCAGCACCGGCACAGTGGAAGCGTTGTAGTTCAGGATCTGCGGCGGCGTCGTGCCCGGCGGCATCTGCTTGAGCACCGTTTGCGAAACCGACGTAACCTGCGCGGTGGCAGTGCGAATGTCGACCGTCGGCTGAAAGAAGATCTTGACGATGCCGTAGCCGCGGAACGATTGCGACTCGATGTGCTGGACGTCGTTGACAGTGGTGCCGAGCGTGCGCTCGTAGTAAGTGACGATGCGCCCGGCCATGTCGTCCGGTTGCAGGCCCGCGTAGTTCCAGACCACGCTGATTACGGGAATGCGGATGTCGGGAAAGATATCGGTCGGCGTGCGCAGTGCGGATAGCGGGCCGATCAACAGGATCAGCAACGCCAGCACGATAAACGTGTAGGGCCGCGTTAAGGCTAGCCGGACAATTTTTAACATCGAAAGCTGCTCCGTTCGTGCGTCAATCGCTTAGGGCAAGTCCGGATGGTGGATTGCCGGATGTCGGTATTCTGGAGAGCAGGCCCTAACAGGCAGCCACTAAAAGAATGAAACAAGTTTTAGCTGTCCGACATAACGTACTAGATGCCGCTGCAGCGCCCGAAGCGCCGCGCTCTGCATGCAGAACGGGCGCCTGGTTAAAGCGGGAAGTGGCGCAAGCGAGTGCGCCGGCGTGTCAGCCGAACAGGTAGCCTGAGCCGCGAATCGTGCGGATCAGCGGGCGCTCGCCGGGCGCGTCGACTTTCTTGCGCAGACGCCCAACGTGCACGTCGATCAGGTTGGTGCCCGGATCGAAGCGGCACCCCCACACGGCCTCGAAGATCATCGTTCGCGTCAGCACCTGGCCGGCGTGGCGCATCATGAATTCGAGCACGCGAAACTCGGTGGGCTGCAATTCGAGCTGGCGCTTTCCATGGGTGACGCGGCGACGCACGAGGTCGAGTTCCAGTGCGCCGGTGCGCAGGAAGGTTTCGGCTTTCGCATTGCGCGGCCGGCGGCGCAGCAGCACCTCGACACGCGCAAACATTTCGTCCGCCGAGAACGGCTTGGTCAGATAGTCGTCGCCGCCGGCACGCAGACCCTGAATGCGGTGGTCCACATCGGACATCGCGCTCATCACCAGTACGGGAGTCTCCATGCCGACGCCGCGCATGGTGGCGACGATCGTCAGGCCGTCCAGGTCGGGCAGCATGCGGTCCAGCGTGACGACGTCGTATTCGCCCGCCATCACCTTGGCCATGCCTTCGCGGCCGGTGCGCGCCACGTCCACCGAATAGCCGCTTGAAGTGAGCGTGCGTACGATGTCGTCCGCGATCAGCTCATCGTCTTCGATCGTCAGTATCTTCGGCATAGTTTGCGATTGATATGCTTGTGGTCTATCAAGCCACGACCCGCAGCGCAACAGGTTTGTCGGGCGCGCGGTACTGGCTCACCGCGAAGTCGATGAAACTGCGTACCTTCATCGACAGATAATTGCGGCCCGAGTACAGGATCGACACGTGACGCGGGCCACCGTTCACTTCGTACTGTTCGAGCACCGGCACGAGCGTGCCATGCGCTAGGTCGTCGGTGACGAACGGCAGCGGCAACAGTGCGACGCCCATATGGTTGAGCGCCGCGACGCGTACCATCGCGCTGCTGGTGGCGGTCAGCGCGCTGCCGGTGCTGACGCGGTAGACACCGTCGGCGTCAGCGAATTCCCAGCTGCGCGAACTGCCGTCCGAAACCGTCAGCAGTCCGTGACGGTTCAACGCAGCCGGATCGCGCGGCGTGCCGTGACGGGCGAGATACGCGGGCGTTGCCACCGTGACTTCCTCGATGCTGGTGAGCGTGCGGCTCACCAGCGTGGAGCTGGCAAGGCGGCGCTCGTCGGAGAAGCACACGTCGAAGCCGCCTTCGACCATGTCGATATGCGTGTCGTAGGTGGTGACGTCGAAGTCGACCCGCGGATGCAGCGTGCGATACGACGCCAGCAGCGTGCCGAGGCCCGCGGTGGCGAAGGTCATCGGTGTGGCGATACGCAGCGTGCCGCGCGGGTCGCGCGTGGTTTGCACGAGGTTCGACTCCATTTCATCGAGCTTCTCGATGATGGTGCGGCAACCGTCAAGATATTCCTTGCCCACTTCGGTGAGCGACAGGCTGCGCGTAGTGCGGTTGAGCAGGCGCATGTTCAGATGTGCCTCGAGCATGCTGACACTGCGCGTGACGGCGGCTGCCGACATGCCCAGTTGCCGCGCGGCCAGATTGAAGCTGGCGAGATCGACTACACGTGTAAAGACACGCATTGCTTGTAGCTGGTTCATGTTCCGACACTAGGAAAGGACGATGCATGCATCATCGCCACTCGCGGATAACACGGGGCTGACAGCTTGATTAAGTCTTTTTTAATTTTATGCAATGTTCATGAACTGCATGGGGCATCGAGTGTGCCAGCGACGTATTGCGGACAACGCCTTGCAAAAACGACAGGCAAAAAAGAGCGCGGACCAGGCCGCGCTTCTAAGGAGATCTTGAAAAAGACCGCAGTTACGCGGACAACGAAGTATAGGGCGCGGCCTGCCGGCGGTGAGCGCGAACCTTGAAAGACAATTGTGCGTGAAGTGAAACAACGCCGTGACGCAAAGCGTGGGTCGATGAGGTGATGCGCCGATCGAGAAAGAGTGTATTGCTAAACATAATGTGAATCGGGCCGGGGCACGTTGGCTGTGTCGGCCTCAAGACGCGGCGATTGCTTGTCGCTCAATTCATCGCCGCTCAATTCATCAATGCGTGCACGTCTTCTGCTTGCAGCGTTTCGAGGTGTTTGCCCAATGCTTCATTGAGTTTGACGAGACTGGGCGTCGGCAGCGCGAAGCCGGCCCAGCCGAGACCCGTGTGGCGCATGAACAGCACCGCGCCGTCGTAGAGCGGATGTTTTTCGGTGTGCCAGCAAGGGTCCATCTCGATCACGTACTGGTGTGTACGCGATGGCTCCTTCGACACTTCCGGACGCATCGCGGCGCGGATCAGGCTTAGGCGCTCGATCACCGCATCGACTTCTTCCGCGCTGAGCAGCACGGCGTTTTGATCGACCGCGACCCGGACCGCAGGGTCGCCGTACTCGTTCACCATCTCGATGATCATCGTCATGTCCCGGCTCCTCAGACGTATTTCGATAGGGAAATTATGGATCGCTGCGGCGGCGGCGAGGTTGAAAGAGGGCAATCGTTTGATGAAACTTTGTTTAAGGAGCGTTTGCCGCGAGTATGGGTCGGCTTCGGCGCAGGGGCGTGAAGGACGGCAAACGGTGGTGAAGAACGCAAAGGGAGCAAAGGGCGGTAAAGGGCGAACTGTTGGCAGGCGGCTTCGAGGTCTGAAGAATAGGCTCGGGTTCAGATAGCGGGACATCTGGTTTCAGGCTGAATACAGTCGGGACGATTCGTCACTAAAAAGGAGTGAAGAACAATGCGCAACGTGCATAAAGCGGTGTTTCCGGTAGGCGGGCTCGGTACGCGGTTTTTGCCCGCCACCAAGGCGAGTCCCAAAGAGATGCTGCCGGTGGTCGACAAGCCCTTGATCCAGTATGCGGTCGAAGAGGCGATCGCCGCGGGCATGACGGAATTGATCTTCGTCACCGGCCGCGGCAAGCGCGCCATTGAAGATCACTTCGACAAGTCGTACGAGATCGAAGCGGAACTGATGGCGCGCGGCAAGCAGGCGTTGCTCGATCTGGTGCGCGGTATCAAGCCGGGCAACGTCGACTGCTTTTATGTGCGCCAATCGGAACCGCGCGGCTTGGGGCATGCCGTGCTGTGCGCGGAGAAGCTGATCGGCGACGAGCCTTTTGCCGTGATGCTGGCAGACGATCTGATCGACGGCCGTCCGCCCGTGCTCACGCAGATGATCGGCCTGTTCGATCACTATCATTGCTCGATGATCGGCGTGGAAGAGATCGAGCCGCAGGACACACGCTCGTATGGCGTGATCGAAGGCAAGGCGTGGGACGACCGCATCTTTCGCGTGTCGGGCGTGGTGGAGAAACCGGAGCCGGCTCTCGCGCCATCGAATCTCGGCGTGGTGGGGCGCTATGTGCTGACGCCCGGCATCTTCGATCATCTGCGCAAAACCCGGCCCGGGGCCGGTGGCGAGATCCAGCTCACCGATGCGATCCAGTCGCTGCTCGCCGACGAACAGGTGCTCGCCTATCGCTATCGCGGCAAGCGCTTCGATTGCGGCAGCAAGCTAGGTTATCTGAAGGCGACCGTGGAATTCGCGCTCAGGCATCCTGAGGTGAAAGCGGGTTTCGAGGCGTATCTGGATGCGAAACTCGCGGCGGGCTATCCGGAGCCGGCGCTCTGAGGTGAGGACGCGTACATATATAGGGCGCCGCTCAGCGGGAACGCGGCGCAAACACCGCTCAGATACGGCGCAAACACCGCTCAGCGAAAATACGCCTTGGTATTTTCATGCACGTCGGGGCAGCTCAGCAGCTCCGACGGCGCCATCCACACATAGTCGCTATGCTGTTCGAAGCGTCCGATCGGCGCGGCGTCGCGCAGCAACAGCATATAGCCGAGCACCACATAGTGGGTTGAGATGTCGGCTGCGCCGGCAAAATTGTCGTCGTAGTGGTGTTCGAACACACCGCGAAAACACGCTGCATTCTGCGTGACGTTCTCCAGCCCGAGTTCCTCGCGCACGATGCGGCTAAAGGCGCCGTTCAGCGATTCGTCCTTGTGGATCCGCCCGCCCGGCACGAACCACGCGCCGCGCGCCGGCCGGTTGACACGCCGCCCGAGCAGCACGCGGTCACGGTCGTCGACGACGATCAGGTCGATCGAGACGAGCGGCGTCAGGCGGACGACGTCGAGAAATTCGGGTCGCGCAAGCATGGTTTCGTAGATCTCCTCATTCATCTCTTTCCACCCGCGCGATTCGGGCCGATACGCCCCAGAGCAGCCAGACGAGTCCCGCTGCCACGAGCAGCAGCATGACGAGCGAGCCCAGCATTCCGCCAAGCAGGAGCCAGTACCACGGCAAGTCATGCATGACGTCTCCACGAGCAGGCTGGTGCGGGACTGCAAGTAGAAGGAAAGGGGCTGCTCTCGCGGGTGCAAGGGGCGCGGGCAGCCGGCTCGCCGCGCTCGGCGGCGCGCTCGTCCGCAATGCCGCGGTGCTTTCAGTCTAGCGTCTTGCGGTGGCGCGTCCGTGCGCCGTACCCCTGCCAAATGCGCCGAAGTCTCTGCGCCTCAGGACAAATCACTGGGCAACATAACCCGCCGGAGGCGTGACATTGGCTTTCGCGACGCTTGCATTGGCCGAGATCACATAGATCGGCGCTTCGGTCAGTGTGAGCGCGGCCATGCCGTTGCTATAGGAAAGGCTCGATGGGTTACCCATCATGTCGATTACGGTCACCTGGCCGGAGGTGCCCGGCGCGTCGACCTGCAGGCTATAGGGCGTCTGGTAGGTCGAACTGAAACCTTGGCTCGCGTTCCAGACGGCGTTGTTGTGGGTCCACAGCGCGGTGATCACTGCGCCGCCGTTCAGTTGCTGGAACGCGTAGGCGTAGACGCCGGCCGGCAGGCCATTTACCGGCCCGAGCGTGTTGGTGCCGTCGATGAGGCGCGTCATGGCGGCGGTGACCATGGCTGCGGGCTTCGGACTGATCGCCGAGGGGCCGAAACCGCCTTGCGGGTCGGCCAGATCGAAGAACAGTCCGTAGCCTATCTGCCCCGGGAAATCCGTCGCGTAGAACAGGTAGGTCACGTCTGCGCCTTCGCCGAGCAGGATCAGGTGAGTGCGGGCCACCAGCGCGCCCTGTGCGTACAGGACATTCGGAGTCGGCGAATTCGGGCCGTATTTCGCGCCGATGTCGTAGCTGATGCCGGTTTCGGTGACGAACAGGCGCGCGCCGGGCTTGAGGGTGGCGGCGATCTGCTGGCGCAGCGCGCGCATGGTGGCGGGCAGGGCTTGCGCCGCCTTCGCCGGATCGCTGTCGCCGACCAGCCGCTCGGGCGGATGCGAGGGCGAGGTGCCGACGTCGTAATAGCCGTGGATCGACACGCCGTCGAGATAGCGGGTGATGCCGAGCGGCGCGAGACGTTGCAGCCATTGCGTATTGGTGGCAACCGAGGCGTTGGTGGTGCCCATGATCACCGCGTCGGGATCGGTCGCGTGGATCGCTTCCCAGGTGGCCTGATAGAGCGCGACCAGGTTGGCGTCGGTGTCGCGCCATGGCAGGCCGCTGTTGTAATCGGGTTCCCAGGTCACCTGATAGTAGTTGCGCGACTGGCGCGGGAAACGTTGCGCGCGCACCTGGTTCGACTCCTGCCCGACCCGCTTCATGAAGCTCTGGTAGGCCGGCAGCGAAACCGGCAGATAGCTGTGGGTGGCCGCGTGGGTGGGACTTGCCCAGGCCGGGATGCCGTCGAGCTGGATCAGCCGCATCAGGTCGCCGGACCGGAACACCGGCGAGAGCGGATACGCGGCGGCGTCGAAGGTGTTCGGCCCATTCGGCTCCATCATGTACCAGTTGCGATTGTCGTTGACCCAGCGCAGCCCGAGATCGGGATAGAGCGGCCGGTAGCCGTCGCCTGAACAGCAGCTCTGGCCGGGCGCGACGTATGCCGCGCCCTGGCCGCCGAAGCGGTGCAGGTCCTCGCGCGCGTAGGTGGGCGGCGCCAGCACGCCGCTCAGATTCGGCAGCACGCCGAAGGTCGCGATGCCGGCGGGCCGCGTGCCGCGCGCCGGCAAGCCGGCGCCGGCTGAACTGAGGCTTGCCGACACGGCGAAGTAACCGGCCAGCGTGGCAACGCAATTCAGCGACACGGTTTGTGGACCGCTCGCCACCTTGAATTGGCCGGAGGCCAGCACATTGCTCCATGCGTCGAGAATTTGCCAGTCGAGCGTGTCGCTCCGGTTCGCGCGAGTGGTGAAATTCACCACAAAGGGGCGGCCGTTGGTAAACATGCGGGTGCCGTCGCTACCGGCGGTGTCCGCCTCGATCAAGACGCCGTTTGGCGCGGCATTGACGGGGTCGGAGGGCGCGCTGCAGGTCAGCGCGTTGTTGCCGGGCGTGGCGGTGAGCGACGGCGCGCTCGGCGTGGGTGCGACGCCGCTGTCGTACCAGCAGCGCTTTTCCGTGCCGGGTGCGGGATCGCCGAACACGCCGTTGTCGCAAGGCGTGCCGCCGCTAAAGGTCAGGATCACGTATTGCGTGTCGCTGCCGTATTTGACCTCGTGGGTGCCGGAAAAGGCGCACACGCCATGTTCGGCGGCGCAAGCGGTCCACGTGATGGCGGCGTGCGAAGGCGCGGTATCCGTTGTGCGTGCAACCGTGCGCCCTGCGGTGGCCGTCGGCGCGCTCGCAGCCGTGGCGCTGGCCGCGTCGTTGTGCGGGCTGCAGGCGGCGAGGGCGAGCGCAACCGTCAATTGCAGCGCGGCCAGCGAACCTCGCTTGCCCTGGGTAGGGCGCACGGGGTGTGCGGCGTCGAGCTCCGGGGCCGGCAGGTGTCTCATGATGAGTGGACGAGTGACTGAAGGCAGCATCAGGCCCCAGCATAAGAGATACGGACCTGGCATGCCACGACAAAGCCCAGGCCATGCGAGCAAAAAATGTCGTACGTCGTGCGTATTTCTCGCCGGTCTCGCGACAGGGCTGACACCGGATGCGATGTTGTGATCGTACGATCGTTGCGCGGTAAGAGATACACATCCACGCACGGCTAAATTGATACGAACTGCGAACTATCTGCCGGAAATTTCAGGTGCTGTCCGAAAGTGCCTGGCTCGCTCCGCCACGTGTCCATATCGCCACGCGTATGCGTAACGCTGCGGAAATGTACAAAAACCAATAGATCAGATGTATCGAATTAACGTGCCGTTTCAAGATTGAAACAGTTTCGCCAGCCGCGGACTTTGTATAGTTTTGAAACAACTTTGCTGATCGCTCGTAAATAGGCTATTTCAGCGTTTTGGAAAAAATAACCAATGCCGGATTTCATCGTGTATCCCGCGAAAGCCGATCCGCGGCCGCCCGTTCAATTTCACGATTGAAACATTTTTGACTGTTTGAAGCGCCGCCGCTCCCGCCACGCACCCGCAATCCCGCATCGGATCAGGGTTGGTACGGGGTGTGCTTGTTGCGACGCATCATAGGGTTTTACACAGGCCATCGTACGAGGATTCCCCCAAGGAGTCCTGCCAGACGCAGCGCAACCTCACCGCCTCCCGGTGATTTCGCCTGCCGTACCGGCTTGAGCTCATCCAGTAGACCGTCGATTCGTCGGATGTTCAGTGCGCCTTTGATATCGCAGGCGTAACCGCATTTCAAACGGATCAAAGTCGCGATTAGCCAGGCTGTTGTACGTTCGCATCAAATTTCCAATTTGCGAATTTATATATGGCGACGCTATCCGCCAACATCGCGCGCATTTCGGTCACTGCCGTCAATGGCGATTTTCGGCGTGGATATGATGCAGTGCAATGCTATTAAGAGATTACAAAATCAGAAGATTCGGCCCACAACGTATGACATGATAGGGGAAGATCATGCCGCATATGTCTGTTGATACTGCGAGAATCACGTGGCTGCACACGCCTAGTGTGAATGTGCGCTGTGCCGCACGTCGCGTCGGTATCGTCCTGTTCGACCGATTCGGCCTGCTGGGAGCAGGCATCGTGGCCGAGATGTTCCATACTGCCAACGAAATCGCCACCGCGCATGGCGGCGACGATCCCCCTTACGAAGTGCAATTCCTCTCGATGGAAGGCGGCAGCGTAGCCAGTTCGTCGTCGGCGCGGATGTGGACCGATGGCGTCGATGCACGCTACAGCATCGGCTTCGACGTGCTGTTCGTGGCAGGCGGCTACGGCGCCAACGCGGCGGCTCGCGACGAACGCCTGCTGGGCTGGCTGCGCTCGGTGCGCGCCCGCACCCGAACGATCGAGCCGATTGCCGAAGGTCGCATCGTGCTCGCGGCAGCAGGACTCGCGGAGCACGATGATCTGCGCCATGCGAGCCCGTATCTGTTGCAGGTTTCGGGCGACAGCGCACCAGGCGAGGCCAACGATCGCCACGACGCGAGCAAGAGCGCACTGACGTTCATCAAGCGTGATCTCGGCCTCGATGTGGCGCGCAATGTGGCGGATCGCGTGATGCCCGGCATGGGGGCGGCGTTGATGCCGCGGCTCGCCGAGGGCGGCACTATGAGCGTCGGCGAGAAGATCCGCGCGGCGGCCCGCTGGATGGAGGCCAACTGCGACCGGCCGGTGTCGGTTGCGGATGCGGCGCACGTGGCGGCCATGAGCGAGCGCAATTTCCTGCGCCGCTTCAAGCACGAGATGCACGTCACGCCGTCGGATTACCTGCTGCAGGTTCGCTTGCGCATTGCCTGCAATTTCCTCACGGAAACCGAATTGCCCGTGGACAAGATTGCACGGCGCAGCGGCACCGGCAACGGCGACCGTCTGGCGAAGATCTTCCGCAAACGCATGGCGCTCTCGCCGACCGAATACCGCGCACGCAGCCGCACCGCAACTCAGGATTGAGCACGGCGGGTCGGCGCGCACGTCGTGTGATGCGGCCCTGCAGGGGAAGGAACGTCCTATTTAGTAATAGTAATAGGAGTGCTAAAAATGGTAAATGCGTACCGGGATGACGCCGAGCAGAGCGGCAACACCGGCGATGGCGCGGATCGGCTCGCGTCCGGCGAGCCGCGGGCGAGTGGTCTGAGCATTGCTCCTGTGATTCTCGCCGGCGGGTCGGGAACCCGGCTCTGGCCCCTGTCGCGCGAGCACTATCCGAAGCAACTGATCGACGTGATCGGCGCGCATTCGCTATTGCAGGACACGGTGCGGCGCCTTGACGGCTTTCCGGCGCAGTGGACGGTGCGGCCCACGCCGATCATCGTGTGCGGCGACGAACATCGTTTCGTGACTGCCGAGCAGTTGCGCGAAAGCGGCGTCGCGGCTCACCTCGTGGTGGAACCGGCGCGGCGCGATACCGCTCCGGCGCTGACGCTCGCGGCCGCGTTGGCGGCCGCCGACGGTGAAGACACGATTCTGGTGGCCATGCCGGCCGACCACGCGATGCCCGATACGTGCGCCTTCCAGCAAGCGGTGGCACAGGCGGCGCTGCATGCGCAGCGCGGCGCGATTGCCACGCTCGGCGTTCCGCCGACACGGCCCGATACCGCATTCGGCTATATCCGCCTCGGTGCCGAAATCGAACCGGGGACCTATCGGATCGACCGTTTCGTCGAAAAGCCGGCCCTCGAACTCGCCGCGCAGTACGTGGCTTCAGGTGCGTACTGGTGGAACAGCGGCATCTTCGTCGTGCGTGCGTCGGTGTGGCTCGCGCTGGTCAAGCGTCTGCAGCCCGCGATGGCGGACGCTTGCCTTGCCGCGTTTGCCAACGGTCACGTTGATGGTCCGTTCTTCCGGCCGCAGGCCGAAGCGTTTGCGAAGACGCCTGCCGATTCGATCGACTACGCGGTGATGGAGCGGCTCGGCACGGCCGGTCCGGCGGGCGAGCCGTTCGAAGGTGTGGTGGTGCCGCTGGTGGCCGGCTGGTCCGATCTGGGTTCGTGGGATGCCGTGTGGGATGCGCTCGACAAGGACGCCGCCGGCAACGTCGCGCGCGGCCGGGTGCTGTTCGAAGGCGCAACCGCGTCGTATGCCCACTCCGAAGGGCGCCTCGTGGCCTGCGTGGGCACCAGCAACATCGTGGTCGTGGAAACCGCCGACGCCGTGCTGGTGGCCGACCGCTCGCACGTGCAGGACGTCAAGGGGCTGGTCGCGCGCATCAAGGCCGAGCATTCGCCCGAAGCCGACGAGCACCGCAAGGTGCGCCGTCCATGGGGCTTCTACGATTCGATCGATCACGGCGACCGCTTCCAGGTGAAGCGCATCGTGGTCGATCCCGGTTCCCGGCTCTCACTGCAGTTGCACCATCATCGCGCCGAACATTGGGTCGTCGTGCGCGGCACGGCGATGGTCACGCGCGGCGAAGAGCGCTTTCTGCTGAGCGAAAACGAGTCGACCTACATCCCGCTAGGGGTGCGGCACCGGCTCGAGAACCCCGGCAAGGTGCCGCTCGAAATTATCGAAGTGCAATCGGGATCGTATCTCGGCGAAGACGACATCGTGCGCTTCGACGATACGTATGGGCGCTGCAATTGAGTTTGCCCTGTTCGGCAGGAACAGTCGGCAAGAGCGTTGGATGGAGGCAGTTCGCAAAAGTGGTGGCACAGGTAGTTAGCAAAACGTAGTAGGCAAAAGTCGTTTCAATGGCGTTGGGTGGGGAGAGAAAAATGATCAAGCCTGAAGCATTGGCCGCACGCCTCGTGGATGTGGCGCTGGTCGTTGCGGGCGCGGCTATCGCGTCCCATATACGTTTCGACGAGCTCGGGCAGAGCAGCTTCTATTACGCCTTCGTCGCATTCGCGGCGGCGTTCGCACTCGCGCTGTTTCCGGCCTTCGGCGTCTACCAGTCGTGGCGCGGCCGCTCGAAGATGGGTCTGGTGGGGCAGGTGTCGCTTGCCTGGCTGACTGTGCAGACCTGTGCGCTGGTGCTGATGTTCACCTTGCACCGCAGCGACTTCGTCTCGCGCCTCTGGTTTGCCTACTGGACCGGCACCACCGGCGCGCTGTTGATCTTCTCGCGTGTAGTCGTGCACCGTGTGCTGGCCCGGGTGCGCCTCGCCGGCATGAACCTGCGCCAGGTGGCGGTGGTGGGGCGCGGCGCGCATGCCGCGGCGCTGGTGCGCAAGATCGACGGTTGCACGGCAGCGGGTTTTCGTACCGCGGCGGTGCTCGACGTGTCGCACGATACGCCCACGCTCGGCGCCGCTATACCTTCGGTGCCGTCCTTCGGCGAGTTGCACGCGTTCGCCGACTACATTCGTGCCCAGGACGTGCACGAATTGTGGCTGGCGTTGCCGCTTTCGGAAGAGCACACCATTCACGAATGCGTGAAAGAGCTGCGCGACGATCTCGTCAACATCCGCTTCATGCCCGACCTGCGCAGCGTGGCGATGTTCGAGAGCACGATGATCGACCTGCTCGGCGTGCCGGCCATCAATCTGGTGGCGTCGCCGCTCTCGCAGGCCTCGCAGTTGCAAAAGGAAATGTTCGACCGCCTGTTCGCCGCCGTCGCGCTGATTTCGCTCGCGCCGTTGCTGCTGGCGATCGCCATTGCGGTCAAGCTGTCCTCGCGTGGCCCCGTGCTGTTCAAGCAGAAGCGCAAGGGTGCGGACGGCCGCGTGTTCACGATCTACAAGTTCCGCTCGATGCGTCTGCACACCGAAACGCCTGGCTTGCTTGCCCAGGCGACGCGGCACGACGCGCGCATTACCCGGGTCGGCGCCTTCTTGCGCCGTACCAGCCTCGACGAGCTTCCTCAGTTCTTCAACGTGCTGCGCGGCGATATGTCGGTCGTCGGACCGCGTCCGCACGCGCTCGAGCACGACGATCTCTATCAGAAGGTAGTGGCGGGCTATATCCAGCGCTACCGCATCAAGCCGGGCATTACCGGCTGGGCGCAGATCAACGGCTTTCGCGGCGAGACCGACAGGATCGAAAAAATGGAGCGGCGTGTGGAGCATGACCTGTATTACCTCGGCAACTGGTCTTTTGCATTGGACATGCGCATCATCGCAGCAACCATCGTCAAGGGCCTGGTGCACAACAACGCTTATTGACGCAGTGAGGGAGACAAAAATGTATCGAATAAAGACAGCAACAGGTAGGACCGCTCTGTCGCACATGGCAGTTCAGCGTGTGCGCGGGTTCGGCGTCATGGCGGCGTTTGCGGTGCTGGCGGCGTGCTCGGCTGTGCCCGGCCAGCGCATGGTGCAGCCGCCAAGCCTGCCGGTTAGCAATACCGACGATGGCAAGGCCACTGGAGCCGAACAGATTCCTATCACCGATATCACGCTGGCGACCGTCCAGCAGGAGCAGCAGAGCATGGTGAGCGGCGCCGGCAACGATCTGGCGCCGCTGTTAGGGAATCCGGGCCCGTACAGGATCGGCCCCGGCGACGTGTTGCAGATTACGGTCTGGGACCACCCGGAACTGGCTGCTGCACAGGGCCAGCCGGCCGCGCCCACGCGTCCCTCGGATGCGGCGCTGGGCTTTCTGGTCGACCACGAAGGCAACCTGCAGTTTCCGTACGTCGGCAACCTGCACGTGGCCGGCGACAGCGCCGAGCAGGTACAGCGCAAGATCGCGGCCGACCTGGGCAAGGTCATGGTGAAGCCGCAGGTGACGGTGCGCATCGCCTCGTTCCGCGCCTCGCAGGTCTACATCGACGGCGAAGTGCGCGCGCCCGGCTCGCAGTCCATCAACGACATACCCATGACCTTGACCGAGGCGATCAATCGCGCGGGCGGCTTTGCGCCGAGCGCCGATCAAAGCCATGTCGTGATTGTGCGCGACGACAAGACCTATTACGTCAATGTCTCGCAGATGCTGCACAACAACCAGAACCCCTCGAAGATCGTCCTGCAGAACGGCGATCTGCTGCGTATCGAGGCGCGTGAGGACTACGGCGTCTACGTGATGGGCGAAGTCAACAAGCCCGCGACGGTACTGCCGATGAAGAACGGCAAGCTCTCGCTGGGCGAGGCGATCTCGCAGGCGGGCAGCCTGAATAACACCACGGCCAATGCGAAGGAGCTCTACGTGATTCGCGGTGGTCCGGGCCTCAAGCCGCAGGTCTGGCATCTGGACGCCACCTCGCCGGTCTCGATGCTGCTCGCGAACCAGTTCGAGCTGCAGCCGAAAGATGTGGTGTATGTGGACGCGGGCGGGCTGGTGCGCTTTAACCGTGTGCTGAATCTGTTGTTGCCGTTGGTCAACGCAGGGCTGACCGCGGCGATCGTCACGAAGTAAGCCGGTGCCGGGAACGTTGGGGAATAACGGACCCGGCAGCGTGCGCCGATTGAACGCAATTGTTGTGCGGGATTGATGACACCATGGCTACTAATTTCGAAAACCGGTATATCGATGTCCAGAGCAGCGACGAACTGCGCCTGTCGGACTACCTGTCGGTCATCTCGCAACATTGGCGGATGATTCTCGTGGTCACGCTGTCGGCCTTGCTGATCGGCACCCTGGTGGCGTTTGTGCAGACCCCGGTGTACCGGGCCGATGCGATGATCCAGGTGGAGGACACCGCCAACGACGGCAACGGCAACGCAAACGGCAACAAGGATGCCTTGCAGACGATGGCGTCGATCTTCGACACCAAGGCGGTGACCTCGGCGCAGATCGAATTGATCCGCTCGCGCCTCGTGCTCGACGAGACGGTGCGCAAGCTGCATCTGGATATCACCGCCGCGCCGCGTCATTTCCCGGTGCTCGGCAATCTGCTCGCGCGCTGGCGCGGCGGCGACGGTCTCGCTGCGCCGCTGTTCGGCATGCCGCAGTACGCGTGGGGTGGCGAGCAGATCGGCGTGACGCTGTTCGATACGCCGAAGGAAATGTACGGCAAGCCGTTCGTGCTGACCGTGCAGCCCGACGAGTCCTATGTGGTGAGCGACGAGAAGGGCGCCGAGGTGTTGCGCGCGCGTGCCGGGCAACTGGCGGTCGGCACGACCTCGCACGGTCCGGTGCGTCTGCAGGTCGATCAGTTGACGGCGCGTCCAGGCACACAGTTCGACCTGACGCGCGCCTCGACACTCGATACGGTAAACAAGCTGCAAAAGGAACTCAACGTCGTCGAGACGAGCGTGCAGTCCGGCATCATCGCGGTCACGCTCGAAGGCGGCAACAGCGAGCTGACGGCGGCAGTCGTCAACAACATCGCGCGCCAGTACGTGCAGCAGGACATCGACCGCAAGTCGGCCGAGGCCGAGCATACGCTTGCCTTTCTCGACCAGCAGTTGCCGCAACTGCGCACCGAGCTCGATCAGGCCGAACAGCGCTACAACACCTTCCGCAACCGGCAGGGCACGGTCGATCTGAGCGAGGAAAGCCGTCTGCTGCTGCAGCAGATCGTGGAGAACAAGACCAAGCTGGTCGACCTGCAGCAACAGCGCGCCGAACTGGCGACGCGCTTTACCGCCGCCCACCCCGCGGTCGCCGCGCTCGACGCGCAGATCGCCCAGTTGCAGGCGGTGCAGGGCGGCTTGACACATAACGTGTCGACCCTGCCGGACACCGAGCAGACCGCGCTGCGGATGTTGCGCGACGTGCGCGTCGATACCGAGCTATACACGAACCTGCTCAACAGCGCGCAGCAGTTGCGCATTATCAAGGCGGGCCAGGTGGGCAGCGTGCGCGTGGTCGATTACGCCGAGCCGGCCGACGACCCGGTGCGGCCGCAACGCGCGCTGCTGATCCTGATCAGCACAGGTCTCGGCCTCGTGCTCGGCATCCTCGCGGCGTTCACGCGCAAGACGCTCTATGGCGGCGTGCAGAACACCACGGAAATCGAATCGTTGCTCGGCGTGCCGGTCTGCGCGGTGGTGCCGCGCAGCAACCTGCAGGTTCGCGTGCAGCGCAACGTCGGCCTGCGCCGTGCGGGCGTGCATGTGCTGGCCGCCCAGGCACCGGACGACGTCGCCGTGGAAGGCGTTCGCAGTTTGCGCACCACGCTGCAATACGCGCTGGTTTCGGCGCGCAACAACGTGGTGATGCTGACCGGCTCGCGGCCCGATGCGGGCAAGTCGTTCATGTCGGTCAACCTGTCGGCGCTGGTGGCGTCCGCCCACAAGCGCGTGCTGCTGATCGACGGCGACATGCGGCGCGGCGATATCCACAAGCACTTCGGCCTGCCGCACACGCCAGGGCTCGCCGACGTGCTGAACGGCGCGGAGCTGCAGGAGTGCGTGCTGCGCGACGTGCTGCCTGGTCTGGACGTGCTGACCAAGGGCGGCTTGCCCGGCAATCCGTCAGAACTGCTGATGAGTGAGCGCTTTCGCACGCTGCTCGAACACTTCTCGCGCGTCTACGACCTGGTGATCGTCGATACGCCGCCGGTGCTGGCGGTGACGGACGCGGCGCTGATCGGCAAGCACGCGGGCACCACGCTGATGGTGGTGCGGCACGGCCGGCATCCGGCGATGGAAATCTCCGAAGCGCTCAAGCGCCTCGTCAATGCGGGCGTCAACCTGCATGGCGTGCTGCTCACCGACGTGCCGCCGCCGAAGCTAAACCTGGGTGGCTACACCGGTTATTACGGCTACGAAAGCCGCGCGGATTGAACCCGCGCCGGGGGCAGCGCGGCAACGCGCTGTGAAGCAAGACCGTTTTCCACACGCGTGCGGTGGACCGCCGCACGCGCGGCTCTGCAGTCAAACGCTTCGACGAGGGGAACACAATGGATCGCAAGGTCGCTTTGATTACCGGCGTAACAGGGCAGGACGGCTCGTACCTCGCCGATCTGCTGCTTGCCAAGGGCTACGATGTGCACGGCATCAAACGGCGCACGTCGCTGTTCAATACCGATCGGATCGATCATCTGTGCTGCGATCCGCACGTCGCCGACCGGCACTTCTTCCTGCACTACGGCGATCTGACCGATGCGTCGAGCATCGTGCGCATCATCCAGCGCGTGCAGCCGGACGAAATCTACAACCTGGCGGCGCAAAGCCATGTGGCGGTCTCGTTCGAGGAGCCGGAGTACACCGCCAATGCGGATGGCCTCGGCACGCTGCGGATTCTCGAAGCCATGCGCATTCTCGGGCTGGAGAAGCGGACCCGTTTCTATCAGGCGTCCACCTCCGAGCTGTATGGGCTCGTGCAGGAAGTGCCGCAGAAAGAGACCACGCCGTTCTATCCGCGCAGCCCGTATGCGGTCGCCAAGCTGTACGCCTACTGGATCACCGTCAACTACCGCGAAGCGTACGGCATGTACGCCTGCAACGGGATTCTGTTCAACCACGAATCGCCGGTGCGCGGCGAGACCTTCGTGACGCGCAAGATTACCCGCGCTATCGCGCGCATCGCGGTGGGCCTGCAGGAGGACATGTATCTCGGCAATCTGTCTGCACTGCGCGACTGGGGCCATGCGCGCGACTACGTCGAGATGCAATGGATGATGCTGCAGCAGGACGAACCGGAAGACTTCGTGATCGCGACCGGCCAGCAGTACAGCGTGCGCGAGTTCGTCCAGGCCGCCGCCGCCGAACTGGGCGTGACGGTGCGCTTCGAAGGCGAGGGCGTCGACGAAGTGGGCGTGGTCGACAAGGTGGAGGGCAAGGAAACGCGGCTCTCTCGCGGCGACGTGATCGTGCGCGTCGATCCGCGTTACTTCCGGCCTACCGAAGTGGAGACGCTGCTCGGCGACCCCTCCAAGGCACACGCCAAGCTCGGCTGGAAACCGGCTACGCCGTTCCAGACGCTGGTCAAGGAAATGGTGCGGGCCGACTACCAGATCGCGCGCCGCGACGCGCTCGTCACGCTGGCCGGTTTCAAGGCGCTCGAACATCACGAATAACGTCACCGGTAACGTCACGCATCACTTCAAGGGGAAACGGCTATGGACAGGAGCGCGCGCATCTTCGTCGCCGGCCATCGCGGCATGGTGGGTTCGGCACTGGTCCGCTGTCTGCAGGCGGACGGTTACACCGACATCCTGACAAGAACCCACGCCGAACTGGACCTACTCGACCAGGCGGCGGTGCGGCGCTTTTTCGCCACCGAGCGTGTGGATGTAGTGCTGCTGGCTGCGGCGCGGGTGGGCGGGATCCTCGCCAACGCCACGCAGCCCGCGGACTTCATCTATCAGAACCTCGCGATCGAGACCAACGTGATTCACGCGGCCTGGCAGGCCGGCGTGACTCGCCTCGTGTTCTTCGGCTCGTCATGCATTTACCCGAAGGCCTGCGCCCAGCCGATCGAGGAAGAGTACCTGCTGAGCTCGGCGCTCGAAGCGACCAACGAGCCGTACGCGATCGCCAAGATTGCCGGCCTCAAGCTATGCGAGGCCTACAACCGCCAGTACGGCACGAAGTTCGTCGCGCTGATGCCGACCAACCTGTACGGCCCGAACGACAACTACGACCTGCGCAGTAGCCATGTGCTGCCGGCGCTGATTCGCAAGGCGCATGAGGCGAAGCTGCACGGCGACGGCGTGCTGACCGTATGGGGCACCGGCACGCCACGCCGCGAATTCCTGCATGTCGACGATCTGGCGGCCGCCACCGTGTTCGTGCTCGAACGCGAGGTGGCCGACGGCCTGCTGAACGTGGGCGTGGGCGACGATCTGTCGATCCGCGAAGTGGCCGAACGGGTCGCCGAAACGGTCGGCTTCGACGGCCAGATCGTGTTCGATACTTCGAAGCCGGACGGCACGCCGCGCAAGCTGCTCGACGTGTCGCGTCTCGCCAGGATGGGCTGGCGCGCGCACATCGGTTTGCGCGAAGGCATCGAAGCGACCTATCGCGACTTCGTGGCGCGCTTCGGTGCGGCGACGCTCTCCGAAGGGACGGTGTGAGATGGCTAGCGGCACCGTCACGATCTTTCATAACGTGGTCTGGTCGCGCCATAAGGCCGTGGTGTTTTCGGCGCTGCATGCGATCTCGGCGGCAAGCCCGATCAAATATTCGATCGTGCAGATCTCCGAGACCGAGCACTTTCGGCTCGGTTTTTCCGACGTCGACTATTCGTATCACCGCTACCCGATGCGCACGCTGTTTCACGGCTGCTACGAGGACGTGCCGCCCTGGCGCATGATGTACCGCCTGACCATGGAAGTTCTGCGTACCCAGGCCGATCTGGTGGTGCTGCCCGGCTACCATCGCCCGGAATACTGGGCCATGCTGCTCGCCTGCATTGCGACCGGCAAGCGCCGCGCGGTGTTTTGCGATTCCACCGGTCGCGACCGGCCGCGCCGCCTGCTGACTTCGATTCCGAAGCGCGTGTTCTTCTCGCTATGCGACGGCTATTTTGGTTTCGGCGAACGCAGCCGTGAGTATCTGATGTCGCTTGGCGCGAAGCGCGAACGCATCTTCGTGCCCTGCCAGGCGGCGGCGCTGCCCTGGTCGTTCGTGCCCGAGCGTGCGCTCGACGAGCGTCTGTATGCCCGCCGCGCTCAGGACCCGGTGTTTCTGTTCGTCGGACGACTCTCGCAGGAGAAGGGCATCGACGCGCTCGTCGAGGCATTCGCGGCGATTCGCCGGCGGATTCCCAAGGCGAAGCTGCGTATTGTCGGCACCGGTCCGCAGGGCGAACAGTTGCAGAACCACGTGAGCGAGAGCGGCCTTGGCGACGCGGTCCGCTTCGTCGGCAGCCTGCAGGACGAAGGGCTGTCGCGCGAGTATTTCGGCGCCTCGTGCCTGGTACTGCCGAGTTTCAGCGAGCCGTGGGGCCTTGTCGTCAACGAGGCGTTGAACCACGGCTGTCCGGCGGTGGTAAGCGACAACTGTGGTTGCGTGCCCGAACTGGTGATCGACGGCGTGACCGGCTACGCGTTTCGCTCGGGCGACGCAGCATCCCTGCATCGCACGATGTTGAAAGCGCTCGAGGCGTTTGCCGATACCGGGCAGACTGCCCGCGCCTGCATGGAGGTGATCCGCCGCTTCGATCCGCCGAACGCCGCGTCGAATATCGCACGGGGCTGTGCCGTGATGCTCGCTCGATGATGGACGCAACGCCTGATCGTCTGATGCTGTGCTGGATTGGCTGGAAAGAATGACGTGCTGGCGCCGGCGCGCGGTGCGCGCTGGGCCGAACGGGAGGGGTATGAGAATTCTAATTGTCGGGCTCAACTACGCGCCGGAGCTCACGGGGGTCGGCAAGTACAGCGCCGAGATGGCGGAAGCGCTGGTCGCCGACGGGCACGAAGTGCGCGTGGTGTGCGGG
The DNA here is from genome assembly GCF_056619545.1 of Paraburkholderia sp. SSBN10T. NCBI lineage: Bacteria > Pseudomonadati > Pseudomonadota > Betaproteobacteria > Burkholderiales > Burkholderiaceae > Paraburkholderia > Paraburkholderia sp. SSBN10T. The sequence goes on along the minus strand of NZ_JBWQQI010000015.1, from coordinate 121,635 downwards.
CCGCCCTATTACCCGCAATGGCGCATCGCGGCGGGCTTCAGCGCCTGGCGCTATCGGCGTGAGCTGCGCAACGGCGTGCAACTGCGCCGGGTGCCGCTGTGGGTGCCGGCGAGACCCACCGGAGTTTCGCGTCTGCTGCATCTGGCGAGCTTTGCGCTCGCGTCGTTGCCGATGCTGGCTGCACAGCTCGCATGGCGCCCCGACGTGGTGATGAGCATTGCGCCGAGCCTGATGAGCGCGCCCGGCGCCTGGCTCGTCGCGCGCCTTGCCGGTGCACGCTCGTGGCTGCATATTCAGGACTACGAGGTGGATGCCGCGTTCGACCTCGGCCTCGTCAAGGGAAGCCGCGCGCGCAGCATCGCGCTTGCCATCGAGCGTCGGCTGCTGAGTCGCTTCGATGTGGTGTCGAGCCTGTCGGCGAAGATGGTCGAGCGCGCCATCGCCAAGGGCGTCGATCCGCTCAAAGCCTACTGTTTGCCCAACTGGGTCGATACGCGCGCCATCGTGCCGCTCGCGCATGCCCGCTATTACCGCAGGCTGCTCGGCCTCGACAAACGGGCCTTGCCGCAAACCGTGGTGCTGTATGCGGGCAACATGGGTTCCAAGCAGGGGCTCGAGATTCTCGCCGCCGCGGCGGCCGAACTCGCCGGACGGCCCGACATCAGTTTCGTTTTCTGCGGCAACGGGCCGGCTCGATCGATGCTGGAGGCGCGCTGCGCCGGCTTGCCCAACTGCAGCTTCATGGCCTTGCAGCCGGCCCGCCAGTTGAACCAGTTGCTCAACCTCGCCGACATTCATGTGCTGCCGCAGCGCGGCGGCGCTGCCGATCTCGTGATGCCCTCCAAGCTCAACGGCATGCTGGCGAGCGGACGCGCCATCGTAGCGATGGCCTGTGCCGGCACCGAACTGTATGACGTGGTGGAGCCGCGCGGTGTCGTCGTGCCGCCGGAGAACGTCGGCGCGCTGGTGGAAGCGATCGTGGCGCTGGCGGCCGATCCATCGCGACGCGCGGTACTGGGTGCAGCGGGGCGCGAGTATGCCGAACGCAGCCTGTCGAGCGCGAGCGTGCTCGGCGCCTTGAGTCGCAAGCTGCGCGAGTTGTGCGGTGAGGGCGACGCGGCTGCGGCACAGAGCGGTATTAACGGCGCAGGTGGTAGTGGCAATGGTAGCGGTGGTACGGCGAGCGGTCTGGCGTGCGGGAAGCTTACAGGAGCGCCGTTGGAGCCGACCCAGGTGGACTGAGGCAAGCGCGCGGTGGCGAGCGAACGCTCGCCGGGTTGATCCGGCGAGTGCTGTCACCAGCTCGATGGGGACGATGGTGTGGCCGACGCGGATCGCGCCGCGGCCTACCAAGGCATCTTGTAGATGTCGTGACGCGCGGCGCCGCTTGCGGTGCCGTTGCCATAGAGCTGCTGCGCCGCGTTGACCGGCGTCTGCGTCAGCGTCGCAGTGCCGGTGCCGGTGCCGGGCGCACCTGCGCCGGGTTTGACCGCATTCGCACCCGCGCCGATTGCCGCGCCGCCAGGCTGCGGCGTCCCCGGGTTGGTCAGCATGTGCTCGACCGGCGTCACACCACGGCCTTGCGGATTGGCCGCGGCCGCCGGGACGTTTTGATCGAGGCGGTTATCGGCAGTCTGGTTGCGGTACACGTCGCCATACGCAGCCGGACCGCCGAGCAGCGACGCATCGCCGGTGCCCGGCGCGAACGCACCGCCGCCGTTGCCGGCGCGGGTCGCCGCGGCAGCCGCGCCTTCGGCCTCGGCAGCGGGCGCATCGCCGTAGGTGGCGAGCGCCTGGCCATATGCGGCACTGCAGGCGAGAACCAGTGAGAAGGAGAGCGCGATGCGCAGGGCAAGAGCATTCATCAGTAGCGTCCGGGCTCGTCAGGGGGCGACGCACGCAATCGCGCTGCGTCATCCTAATGGTAGTGTCAACCGCGCTGTGTCCCTCATCAGATGCCAGTTCAAAGACGACAAAGCCTGTGCACATCAAGCCAATCGGCGCTAGCAAAAACGAAACCTCGTGAGGACTGTGCACAATTTCTTACACGATGCTACAAGGCGGAAAAGCGCCTCCCGGAGACAGCGGACGACTGTCCGCGCAGAGCATAGCGGGATACAGGTGGAGCGCAATATTCACATGAAACGCGACGAACTCGACGCAGCGCTGGATTGGCAAGCGGATGCCGTCACGGCGACTTCGGCCATGCCACACGTGATCGATCTGAGCCTTGCCGGCAAGGGCAATTACGTGCGGCGCGTGAGCCGCCTCACCGAGGCCGTGTGGTTCGTGATCGAAGCCTGTGTGATCAACAACAAGCTGGTGCCGTTTTCGGCGCTGCGGGTGGCGTTGTTGCGCCTGTTCGGCGCGAAGATCGGGCCTAACTGCCGCTTCGTGCATCCGCTGCGCGTGAAGGCGCCGTGGAATCTCGAGGTCGGTACGAACTGCTGGTTCGGCGTCGATGCATGGATCTACAACCAGGCGCCGATTCGCATCGGCGCGAACGTGTGCATTTCGCAGGGCACGCTGCTGACTGCCGGCTCGCACGACTATGCCACCAATATGGACTTGCACGTCGCGCCCATCGTGATCGAAGACGGTGTGTGGATTTCCTCGAAATGCGTGGTGCAGATGGGCGTGACGATCGGCCACTCCGCGCTCGTTACACCGCTCTCCGTGGTACATCGCTCGCTTGCTGCCGAGGGCGTGTATGGCGGAAATCCCGTGCGCTTTATCAGGAAGCGCTTCGCGCACCAACGCGTGCCGTAATGCGTGATACCGAACACCGCGATTCGCGGGATGCGTGAAAGATAGATTGCAGTACTTGACGTACCCGGACCGGTTCAGCCGGGCGACAGCTACCGCCGCGAGCGGCATGTCGAAAAGCAGCGCAGAAGGGCCCGAACATGTACCACCGGATGCCGTCGCGGGCCAGGCGCCGGCGTCGCAAGTACGTGAAGCGAGGACCGACCCCGGCGCTGCTTGCGAACTCAGGGTGGCCGGCGTGAAGTGCCGGTAAGGCTGCACAAGAATCACGGGAGCGGGGATGTTCATCGACAGCCGGGGTGTGGAAGAGCGGTCGGTCATCGGGACCACCGTTTGCATTATCGGGGCAGGCGTGGCCGGTATCACGTTCGCGCTCGAAATGAACCAGTTGGGCATCGACACGTGCCTGCTGGAGAGCGGCGGCTATACGGCCGACGACGAGACGCGCGACCTGTATCGCGGCGAGAATGTCGGCATTCCCTATACGTTTGCGGACGGCAGCCGCAGCCGTTTTCTCGGCGGCAGCAGCAATTGCTGGGGCGGCTGGTGCCGTCCGCTCGATCCCTGGGACTTCGAAAAGCGCGACTGGGTTCAGGACAGCGGCTGGCCCTTCGGCCTCGAGGAACTCAAGCCGTACTACGAACGCACCCACGGCCTGCTGAAGCTCGGGCCGCAAAATTTCGATCCGGCCTACTGGGAAGCGGCGATCGGCCGTGCCGATGTGCGCCGGCACCCGCTGCCGAGCGGCAACGTGCGCGACACCATCTCGCAGTTCAGCCCGCCCGTGCGCTTCGGCAAGCTGTATCGCAGCGAGTTGCAGAAATCGCGCTACGTGCGCGTGTTTCTCAACGGCAATGCGCTCGATATCGAAACCGATGGCGAAGCCCAGCAGGTCTCCCGCATTCAGGTCGGCACGCTGAGCGGCCGGCGTTTCGCGGTGGCCGCCAAGGTGTTCGTGCTGGCTACCGGCGGCATCGAGAACGCCCGGCTGCTGCTGGCGGCCAACAAGGTGCAGGCGGCGGGTCTCGGTAACGGCCACGATCTCGTGGGCCGCTATTTCATGGACCATCCGCGCATCATGTCGGGCAGCATCCGCTTTAACCCGGCATGGGCGCGCAACAAGCTATACGACATCAAATACCACTACCAGAACGACGCGGTGAAGGCGCACGGCCAGCATATCTCGTCGCAGTTCGCGCTGACCCCGCAGGTGCTCGAGCGCGAGAAGCTGCTGAATGCGCGCGTGTGGTTCTATTCGATGTTCTACGGCGAAAACACCGCTGGCGCCGAGGCGTTGATCCGCTGCAAGCAGGCCTTGCTGAAGAAAGACCAGCCGGGCTGGAGTCTGCGCCGCGATCTCGTGACCATGGCCATGCATCCGGTCGAGGCCGGGTGCTTCGGCGCCGCTCGCCTGTTTCAGCCGCGCTCGCTGATCACCGACGTGAAGTTTCAGACCATCGTCGAGGCCGAGCCCAACCGCGATAGCCGCGTGACCTTGTCGACCCAGCGCGACCGGCTCGGCATGAATCGCGTCAAGGTGGACTGGCAACTGACCGATCTGGTGAAGCGAACCTTCGATCGCACCAATGCGTTGCTTGCCTGGGAGATGCAACTGGGCGGCGTGGCGAGCGTATCGCTCGATGCGCCGCTCGAAGGACGGCCGTGGCCGGCGCAACTGGAAGGCACCTGGCATCATATGGGCACCACGCGCATGCACGCTTCGCCGCGCCACGGCGTGGTGGACGGCGATTGCAAGGTGCACGGCATCGCCAACCTGTATGTGGCCGGCAGTTCGGTGTTCCCGACCGTCGGCGCGAACTTTCCGACCATCACCATCGTGGCCTTGACGTTGCGGCTGGCCGAGCACATTGCGGCGGCGCTGAAGGGGCGCGACGGCGCGCAACTGGCGAGCCTGGGCGCGCTGACTCCGGCGCCGGCGGCGAGCGGCGAACCGGTAGGCGAGAAACTGCCGTTTGCAGCCGAGGTACGGCCCGAGGTGCGGCCGATGGGGAAGGATCTGCTGTTTCTCGCCAAGAAGTGAAGGAGGCCTACGGAGTGAAGGGCGGATACGGGCCGCTGGATCAGACCAGGTTCGCCACGCCGCTGCGCCACCGCACCGCTCGCTGTTGCGCGCCGCCTTGCTTTGTGGCGCCCGCTCGCCGTGCAGTGTGTGATTCGCCTAACCCTGTTCGAGCGCGAGCGGGCGTTCCTGCGGCCCCTGCTTGCCGCGCCCTTGCTGTAACACCCGCAGCAGATCGGCCGACATCGCTTCCACCGTGAAATGTTGCTCGAAACAGTGCAACGCTTGCGCCCGCATCGTGGCTACCGCAGCGGGGTCGAGCTGCAGCCAGCGCGTGAGATTCGCGAGCGTGCCTTCGACGCTGTCGGGTGCGACGAAGCCCGCACCCTCCGCTTCGACCTCGCGCCAGATATTCACCTTGTCGGAGATCAGCGCGGGCAGGCCGCAGGCTAGCGCCTCGGCCACCGCGATGCCGAAGTTCTCCTGATGCGAGGGCAGTACGAAGGCGTCGCTGGCGTAGAACGCCCCCCACTTTTCGTCGCCTTGCAGCATGCCGGTCCAGGTGACGCGCGGTGCAATCCCCAGTTCCGCCGCGAGTGTTTTTAGCGCCGGGGTCCACTCGCTGTTGTCGGGGCCGGCCATCACCAGGTGCAGCGACGTATCGCGCTCGCAGAGCGTGGTGAATGCCTTCAGCAGCAGATCGCAGCCTTTCTTCGGATGGATGCGGCCGAGAAACAGGAGCAGGCGGCGCTCGCGCAAGGCCGGTTGTGCCGCATAAAACGCGGCGCGCAGAGTGACGGCATCGGCGGGCGGCCGGTTCGTGCCGAATGCCACGACTTCTTCGTTGGCGCGATAGAGCCTGAACGACTCGCGCGCGAGCCTGCGCTCTTCCTCTGCAGTGAAGATCACTCGCGTCGCATCGCGCAGCACCCGGTATTCAGCCCACGGCCAATAAAGGCACTTCTTCAGATGCTTGAGCGGATAGGTGCGCTTGAACCACGGGTCGAGCATGCCGTGCGGAAACACATAATAGGGCACGCTGCTATGGCGCAGCGCTTGCCATGTCGCATAACTGGGGTATTGCCAGAGTCCGTTGACGATGACCGCGTCGAACTCGGCGGCATGGGCCTGCAGCCACGGCACGAGGTTAGGCGTGTAGCCGTAGAACCCCTTGGCGGGTCCGAGCGCATGCACCGGCAGCGGGAAGGTGTCGAGCCACGCCGCCGCCGGATTGTCGACGCTGGCGACCTCGACCTGATGACCGAGCGCCGTCAGGCTCAGACCGCTTTGCCGCACGCTTTCAGTGGGGCCGCCGGCGCGGGGATCGAGGGTCGGCAGCAGATGCAGAAGCTTCATCGGCGCACTCATGACTGGGCTTTGCCGCGCAGGCCAGGCGGCAACTGGGCGAGACCCGGACGGCCGTCGAGGCTGCCGTGCGGCCATTGCGGCGCGGGCGACATGGTCGGCACGCGGTGCGGGCGGCCCACGTGGCGCGCGGCGCGCACCCGCATGGTCTGCGCAATGCGGCCATAGGTGGCCACCAGCATGCCAAGTGCGACGCCGAACACGAGCCCCGAAAAACGCGGCCCCAGCGGGTTGCCGCCGATCGAGGTGGCCGGCAGCGCGGCGAGCAGCAGAATGGAGCGGCCGAGTACCGGCAGATACAGCAGGTTCGGCATGCGGCGCCGCCATTCGCGATGGGCGAGCGTGCCCTTGTAGAGCGCATAGAGGATCGCGAACGGCATGCCGATGCCGAACAGGAGACCGCCCGCGAACAACTGGTAGACCCAGAAGTTGTGGCCCGCCACCCACTCCTGGATAGCGAAGAAATCCTTCGCGCTCATCTGCCCCTGGAGGTCGGGCAGGAAGCTTGGCGAATAGCGATACAGGTGCCCATATCCTTCGCCGGTGAGCAACGCGGCCGACGACGAGGTCACCTGGTCGTACTGGTTCTTCATTTCGGCGAGGCGCGTGATGGTGGTCGGATCGACGCCGGCTTCGGTTTCCCTGGAGGCGAAGATGCGCTGGGTCCAGTGCGCGGATACGGCCGGGAACAGCGCGGCGACGCCGGCCACGGTCACGCAGATCAACAGGCCGATCACGATCGAGCGCGTGGCCGCGCGAATCAGATGCCTCAGTGAAGTCGCGCTCAGCCACGTGGCGAGCAGAAACAGCAACGCTGTGCCGAGCAGCAGCGAGCGGGTCACGCTCAGCAGTTCGATCACGATAGTGGCGAAAAACAGCGCCAGCGCGAAACGCGTGTAGCGCTTGGCGACGACGAATTCATGCAGCAGCACCGCTTGCAGCGCGAGGAAGGTGACCGAGACGATGCGAAAGCGCACCTTGTCGAGACCGCCGCCGGTGGCGACGCCGTACATGAAGCTGAACACGAGCGAGATGATCATGGCCCACAGCAAGGCCTTTTCGATCTGTGCGAGCCGCACGTCGCTCCACGGATGGCAGGCCACGGCGTAGCCGAGCAGAAACAGCAGGAACGGCAGCAGCACGCGTAGATAGTTGCCGGCCTGATTGCCCTGCATGGCCTGCGTCAAGGCGCTGCCTAGAATCGTCAGCAGCAGCGCGAAGGTGACGACCTTGCGCATGTGCGAGCGGTACTCGAAGCGCGGCGCGATCAACAGCAGAAGAAAGCCCGCGCCCACCGAGGGGACGACGAGCAGGATCTGCGCGAGATGGCTGGCGGCATCTTCGGAGGCCTTGAAGTCGAGTGCGAGCGGCATGAGGAATAGCCAGATCCAGACGCCGGTGAACTTGTTGCGCACGATTGGGTTCTCCTTATGCTGCAGGTGCGGCAGTTGCGGCAAGGTCGCTAGCAATGTACGAGCCCGCGGCACTGCTGTCCGTGTGGCAAACCACGCAAGGCGCACAGCGCGCAGCGTGGAGCGCACGCAGGTAGCGGCATGAGGGAGAACGGCGCGCGGGGCGCGACGTGAGGGCGCCGGGCGGACGCGCTCCGGACGCTATGCGGGCTTGCGCCGCTGCCGCAGTCGGGCGCGGCGCGCAAGGACATAAGCCGTGTGCAAACGGGTTGTCGCATGGTCGTTTCCATGGCCCCGCATTCCCCCAATCATTGCTTCGAATATAGCAGCGCGTCCCTCTGCATCTGCCGGCCTGGGAGGGGGGCGGCGTCTGGCGGCTAGTCTTCGGCGTGAATCGACTGGCAGATGGGTGGTGCAGCGCGGCGCGGCGTTGGACTTCGCCAACAGTGAGTGCGCCTGGCCGCGAACGGCGTGATGTTGGCGGATGGAACCGGACCTGTCACAAGAAGATAAGAGGACAGATGGCGGAAATCGGTTTGAACAGATCAATTCCGTAGCCGGGGGAAATCATGCGCTGGTTCGGCACCGACAATTCGAAGGGACCTCAACGCTCGATCGAGCTCGATTTCATTCGGGGCATCGCCATCATCGCCGTGATGGGCTTTCACTTTCATACGGTGCACACGGGCAGCACGCTGATCGCCGTCATCGAATACCCGCTGAAAAGCTTCGGCAAGGAAGGCGTCAACCTGTTCTTCACGCTGAGCGGCTTTCTCGTAGGCGGGCTGCTGCTCAAGCAGTATGCCAAGGTGGGGCACATCGACGCGCGCCGCTTCATCATCCGGCGGATCTTCAAGATCTGGCCTGCTTACTACGTGCTGATCCTGTTCCACGTATTCGCCGGCCGTCATCCCACCAGCACGTTCCTGGTGCAGAACCTGACACATATGCAGAACTATCTGGGCACCTCGATCACGCAGACCTGGAGCCTCGCGGTCGAAGAACACTTTTATCTGTTTCTACCGGCGCTGCTGTCGGTCGTGGTGATGCTCAGACTGCGCGCGAACGCGATTCTGGCGACGTTGCTGGCGATCTGCGCAATCGTGCTGGCGGCGCGCTGCGTGGTGGTGGCGAAGGGCGATCTCGATGCGGCGTTTTTCTACACGCAGTATCGGATCGACAGTTTGCTGTTCGGCGTGATCCTGGCCGCCGTGTACTGGATGAAGCCGGAGCTGTACCGGCGGCTTGCCGCGTACAGGAAGACGCTGATCGCCATGGTAGTGGGGGTGGTTGCATGGCTCGTGCTGGCGACGAGAGATATCCCGCTCGACGAAAGCATCGGCTACACGATCCAGGCGCTCGGCTTTTGCGCGCTGATCGTGCTGACCATCGAGTATTCGCACAAGCTGCGCGAGGCTTGGCTGTTTCGCGCGGTAGCCTGGATCGGCGTCTACTCGTACGGAATTTATCTGTGGCATTCGCTGGCCCTCGCACCAGGCGACATGCTGATCCGCAAGTTCGCGGCCCTGCATGTGCCCGCGATCGCCGCGTGGGCGCCGGTGCTGATCGCGCAGTTTGTGATTGCCATCGCAATCGGCTACGTGACGACACGCGCGGTGGAGTTTCCGTTCCTGCGTCTGCGCGATGCGATTTTCCCGGCGCGCCGCAAGGGCCTGAAGGGCGAGGGCATGCCGGAGGAACTGGAAGTGCCGGCGGTCGGCGGACACGTTTTGTAAAGGAAACGCATCGATGACGATCCAGCGGCGTCTTGCAGTACTCGATGCGGGACGCGCGCTCGCGATCCTCGGCGTAATCGCCGTCCATCTGTCGCCGTGGTTCGTCGATCTGCCGGTGTGGATCGCGACGCTCTCGCGCTTCGGACAGTACGGCGTGCAGACTTTCTTCGTCATCAGCGCCATCACCATCTGCACCACGCTCGAAGGCGATGCACGCCGTTACTCGAGCCGCGATACCTGCCGGCGCTTTTACATCAAGCGCTTTTTCCGCATCGCGCCGCTGTATTTCGTGGGGCTTGCAGCTTATGCGCTCATCGACGACAGCGCGCTGCTGATGCATTCGCGCATGCTGCTGCCGCACGGCCTCGTGGACGTGTTCGCCAATCTGCTGTTTATCCACGAGTGGGTGCCGGGCGCAATCAATAGCGTGGTGCCGGGCGGCTGGTCGATCGGCGTCGAGATGTTTTTCTATCTGCTGGCGCCGGCCTTGTTTGCCGCTTGCCGCACGGTTCGCGGGCTGACGGCTGCGAGCCTGCTGGTGATGCTCATCTGTGCCGCCTTCTGGTATGCGGGGCCGTGTTCGCATGCGCGGGGCTGCCTCGTGCAGAACAATGAGTTCTATTACTTCTGGCCGCCCGCGCAGTTGCCGTGTTTCGTCGTGGGCATCTGGATATGGCGTCTGGCCCGCCCGGTGCTTGCGGGCGACCAGCGGCTCGGGCCGCTCGAGCTGTCCGGCACGGTGACAATGGGCGCGCTATGCGGTGTATTGCTGTATCTGTGCGGGGTCGGTGACGGACTGAGCCACGGGCTTGCGCCTTTTTTCGCCGCGTGCCTGTCGGCCGCGTTGCTTCTGCTGATGTCGGGGTTTCCTGAAGCAGTCCTGAGTTTGAAGATTCTGTCCGCGCTGGGCCAGTATAGCTACGGCGTCTACATCTGGAACTTTGCCGGCATTGTCGTCATTCGAGCCGTGCTGAAGCTAGGTGTGTTTAGCGGTGCGGCGCTCGCGTATCCGCTGACCGGCTATCTCGCGGCGCTTGCACTGGTGACGCTTGGCGCGTATCTCGGAGCGCGCACGACGGCGCGGTATATCGAGGAACCGATCTCGCGGCTCGCCCGCGAACGCTGGCTTGAACCGGCGGGCGGTGCGGTGCGTAGCGTCCAGGGGCCGGGGGCGGCGGGGTGAGCGGCGCTCGGTTGGGTTCGACAAGCCGGTTTGCAGATGCGGGACTGATTTGCCAGGTGAGTCCGCTTATGTCGGCGCGGCGCCAGGATGGCATGCACTTGCGGTCCACACCTTCGGGCTTTCGAGCAGCGCCGCTTGCAAGGTCTGCTTGAAATGAGCGAGCGTATTGCGCTCGAGCAGATGCGGGCCGTTCGCCGCGCCGGGGGGCTGCCAGTTCTGCGCGAGCAGCGTATCGAGCGCCTGATTGATCGAATCGGGCGCGAGTTCGTCGATTACCGGGCCCAGCTCGCCGTTGCGGCAAAACCAGCCGATCAGGCCATCGGCTGTCGCGATCAGCGGCTTGCCGAAGCGGTAGGCTTGCACCAACACGCCGCTCATTCCGTAGTGCCCTTTGTAGCCGAGCCAGATCACGTCGCAGGCGGAGAAGAGCGCCTGTTCGGTGGCGGTATCGATGAATCGGTCCAGCACCACCGGCTCCGACGCCAGTTGTGTCAGCGCCTTGAGCAAGGGGGCCCGCACTTCCATATCCTGAACGCCGGCGATCACGAGCGTCGGGGCGTCGTCGCGGGCGGCCAGCGCATCGACGAGTTCGAAAATGCCTTTGCGCTCGCTGATCGTGCCGTACACCAGCACGAACTGACCGTAAGCGGCGAGACCGAGCTGCTCGCGGGCATCCCACGGATCGAGCGGCGCGGCTTCGGGGCACGGGTCGGCCAGATACTGCACCGGCGCGGCGCCGGGCTCGGGATGGTTGGCGCACCAGTCGGCCAGCGTCGGGTCGATTGTGAGCAGCGTCTTCAGGCCGCCCGTGCGAATCGCACGCCGAAACAATTGCCCTTTGACCGCATTGACGAGCGGGCGGCGTGGTGTACGTACGCCGGCTTCGTGATGATGAAACGTTGCGCGCATCGTAATGCCGAGCCAGGGTGTGGCGCCGAACGGTGAGCCGAGTAAAGGCAAGGCATAGAAGAAGTAGTCGAGATACGGCACCACCACCTGCACCACGCGGTACTCCCGGCTGACGGTGCGATAGATATGCTGAAAGTGGCGAAAGAAGCGCACGTAGCTGAGCGAACCGATGCCGGGAGGGCCGGCGTCGGCGGGCGGATCGACGAAGCTGATCTGTAGGTCTGCCGAGGCATCGATCCCGTTGCCGGCGGCGAGACGTTGCGCGAGCGGGTGGGTGGCGTTGGCCGAGGCGGTCACGATCACGCACTGATAGCCCGCGTCGACACACGCCTGCGCGGTCCATTCGGCATAGCGCCAGCGGTGACCCGTGAAGTCTGGTTCGATGACGAGGATAGTGTCTTTTGTCATACCCCAAAGGTAACGAAAAACATTGTCCGGGGCCTGCACGGGGCCGATATCGGCTAGGAGATGGCGGTCCCCGCATAAACAGCCGCGTTACCGTGTCAGAGATGGATTGCGCATGTAAAAAGGGGAGGGCATCCGTGAGATCGATCAGGGCTCCGCTTGTCTCGATGAGACCTGCATTCGACGGCAGCGCGGCGACCTGGGTATTGATCCAGCAGGTGGTTGTCCGTGGATTGGTCGCGTTGAAGTTTCTTGCGATCGGCCGCATGCTCGGGCCGGCGGCGATCGGCAGCGTCAGCGTGGCCTTGCTGGCGGTGGCGATTGCCGAGGCGCTCAGCGAGACCGGCCTCGCCCAGGCCGTGGTGCAGGCGAAGGTTATCCCGAGCCGTGCGGAACTCGGTGCGGTGTGGACCACGCTAACCGCACGCGGCATGCTGATTGCGCTGTTGCTGATCGCGCTCGCGCCATTGATGAATGCGCAGTTCCATCTGGGTGGCTCGCTGGTGCTGCTGCAACTGGCCGCCGCGCTGCCGCTGATTCGCGGCCTCGCGTCCCCCGCTTACTACATGGTGCAGCGCGAGCGGCGCTTCCAGCAACTGGCCGGTGTCGAAACCTCGTCGGCATGCGCTGATTGCGCGATCGGCCTTGCTTGCGCATGGGGTGGCGCCGGCGCCTTCGCGGTGCTGATCGGCATGATCGCCGGCGAAGCGCTCAAGACCATGCTGAGCTGGACCACCATGGGTCCCCGGCCGCCGGTGCGGCTCGTGTGGCACGGCATCGGCCACTACGTGAATTTCAGCCGCTGGATCTGGGCCGGCAGCGTCGTCAACCTGCTGCTCAACCAGTTCGACAAGGTGCTGGTCGCCAAACTGCTCGGCCCGGTGGCGCTCGGCGCCTATCAGATGTCGTCGAAGCTCGCGCAGATGTTGCTTGCCGATGCGGCGATCGCGCTCGGCCAGTATCTGTTTCCGACCTTCTCCGCGCATCATCGGCGCGAAGACGGTTCGGCGGCCAGACTGTTCGCGCGCTACATGGCGATCATCGTGATCGGCCTCGTGGCGGTGGTGCTGGTGCTGCGCTGGACCGCGGCGCCGCTCTTCATGCTGGTGCTCGGGCCGGCGTGGATGTCGGCCGTGCCGCTCTTCAGGATCTTCGTCATCAACATGGCGATCGGCGCGGTGATCGCCATGCTGGTCGCGTACCTGCGCGCCGTCGGCGCACCGAAAGCGGCCACCGAGGCTTCGGTGCTGCAGGTGGTCGCGCTCGTCGTCATCGTGCCGCCCGCCACCCATCTGTGGGGCGTGACCGGCGTAGCATGGGCGTTGACAGTGGGCCTGAGCGCGAGCGCAGCCTGGATGCTCTATCGGATCCTGAAGAGGGCGTGATGCGAATTCTTCATCTGGTTCTTGCGCCGCGGCTCTCGGGCGCCGAAGTGCTCGCGAAAGACCTCGCGATCCATCAGCAGACGCACGGCGACACGGTGGGCGTGACCTCGTTGCTGCCGCAACAGGACGACTTCGTTGCGCTGCGCGGCGAGCTCGAAGCGCAACAGGTGGCTTGCCTGTTCCCGGTCGTCACTCACGGCAGCCTCGGCAAGCTGTGGCATCTGTATCAGGCGATTCGCCGTTTCAAACCCGACGTGCTGCTTGCGCATGCAACCATTCCGGCGTTCTATGCGCGGGCCTTGCCGGTGCGGGTGCCGGTGATCTATGTGATGCATTCGGCGGCCAACGACTTCGAGCGCTCGCTGTTTCGCCGCGTCGAGCGGCTGCTGTCGAGCCGGGCGCGGGCGGTGATCGGCGTGTCGGAGAGCAACCTCAAGGACTACGTTGCCGCGATTGGCCGTCATCCGCTGATGCAGGTGATTCCGAACGGCGTCGATACGCGCCGCTTCGTCTGCACGACGCAGGCCGACGCCACGCGTGCGGGCAGCCCGCTGCAGATCGTGCAGATTGGCCGCTATAACGCGGTCAAGAACCAGTTGCAGACGGTGAGCGCGTTTGCCGAGGCGCTGCAAGCAGTCCCCGAGGCGCGGCTGCTGCTGGCCGGGGTCGTCGAAGATCCGGCGTACTTCGCGGCAATAGAGGCGCGCGTGCGCGAGCTTGGACTCGAGACACGGGTCGTCATGCACGGTCCGCGCGGTGACGTCTCGCGCCTCTTGACCGAGTCGGGCGTATTTGTCATGCCGTCGCGTTCGGAAGGGCACAGCATCGCGTTTCTCGAAGCGCTGGCGACGGGGATTCCGGTGGTCGCCAGCACGATCGACGCGTTCGCTTTCGCGCGCGATTTTCCCGGTGTGCAATTGCTCGATACCGCCGACACCGGCGCCTATGCGCAGGCGCTGGTCGCGGCGCTGCGGCAGCCGCGCGTGGCGCGCCCGCTGGCAGGTCTGACGCTCAACGACACCGCCGAGCAGTACCAGGCGATTACACGCCGGGTGGCAGGTGCGCCGGCATGAATACCCGTCATTCGCAACCGGCACGGCAGGGCGCGACGCATGGCGGGAGAAGCGCGGCCGAACGGCTTGCCAGCCGCAGCATCCGGGCGCGTCGCGGCAAGGCGGCGCCTGTTTACGGGGCAGGCGCCACGACTTTGAAGGTCACGCGCACGGCGCTCCCGGAAGTGAAAATCGTCGAATCGGAGTTGTTCTGCGACGAGTTGGGCAGCGCGTTCGAGACCTTCAATGCCGACGAATTTGCGCGCCACGTGGCCGCGGGTGTCGAGTTCGTGCAGGACGATCATTCGCGCTCGCGACGCGGCGTGCTGCGCGGCCTGCACTATCAGATCCAGCATCCGCAGGGCAAGCTCGTGCGGGTCGTGGCCGGCGACGTGTTCGACGTGGCGGTGGACATCCGCCTCAGCTCGCATAACTTCGGCAAGTGGATCGGCGTGCATCTGAGCGCCGACAACCGCCGGCAAATGTGGGTGCCGCCGGGGTTCGCGCATGGCTTCGTCGTGATGTCGGAGATGGCCGAGTGCCTGTGCAAGGCCACCGACTACTGGTATCCCGAACACGAGCGCAGCATCCTGTGGAGCGATCCGGATATCGGCATCGACTGGCCGATCGAGTTCGCGCCGATTCTGGCCGCCAAGGATGAGGCCGGCAAGCGTTTGTACGAGGCGGAGTATTACGCGTAGTTTTTTACGCCCTCGATATCCTCGATCTTCGCGCTCCGCTCAAATCCCCGTCGCACGCAGCCGCTGCTTGCCCCACCGACGCGGCGTTCAGGGCGCCGCCAGCACCACCCCCAAACTGGCGCTGACAACCAGCAGCATGCCTGCCAGTTGCGGCAAGGTCAGCGGCTGACGCAGCACGACGAAGCCGGCGAGCGCACCGATGGCCGGTTCGATACTCATCAGGATGCCGAACGAGGAGGCGCGCATATTACGCAGCGCGACCATTTCCAGCGCATACGGCAGGAGCGGCACCAGCACCGCGAGACCGGCGCAGACGCCGAGTTGCGCGAGCGGGATGTGGCCGCCGCTTTCGACAAGGCCGAACGGCGTCGCTGCCACGGCGGCGGCGAGCAGCGACACCGACAGTCCCTCTAGGCCCACGAACAGCGCGCCAGTTTTTTTCATCAGCACGATATAGCTGCCCCAGCCGAACGCCGCGCCGAGCGCCAGCAGCACGCCGAGCGGGTCGCCGACCCAGCCGGCGCGATCGTGGGCGAGCAACAGTACCCCGGCGATGGCGAGAACCGGCCACACGAGCGCTCGCAGACGGCGCACGCCGAAGGTGGCGACCGTGAGCGGGCCGAGGAAATCGATCGCGACCGCCAGACCCAGCGGGATGCGCTGGAGCGCCGCGAAGAAGCACAGCGTCATGCCCGCCATCGCCACGCCCAGCGTGCCGGCGGCGAGCCAGTGCGAGCGGGCATAGCTGCGCAAGGGCGGGCGGACGATCAATGCCAGCACGCCGGCTGCCCAGCATAGCCGCAGCCACGTCGTGCTGAACGAGCCGTAGGCCGTCATCGCGGGCGCGGACAGGGCCGCGCCGAACTGCACGCTCGACATCGACAGCATGGCGAGCAATGCCGCCAGGCCGGCCGCGCGCCGCGCTGCGCCGCCGGGTGTCGCAGAGGGCGGGGAGGCCGCCGCGCCATGCGCATCATGCGTGCCTTCAGCGCCCGCGGCGCCGTCTACCCCGGGAGCCGGGGCGAGCATGTGGTCGTCCTGCATGAAAGTCTCTTCGAATGATGTGCGCTCATCATAATCGCGCTCGCGACGTTAAGATAAGCTGATATTTCTTATGCCGACATCAAGGGCCTTGATAATGCGTGATCTCGATAGCAGCTTGCTGCGCGCCTTCGTGACGGTCGCGGAGACCGGCGCGGTCAGTGCCTCGGCCACCCGTCTGGCGCGCACCCAGGCGGCCGTCAGCATGCAGTTGCGGCGGCTCGAGGAAGAGGTCGGGCAACGCTTGCTGGACCGCTCGCCGCGCGGTGTGCGTCTGACCGAAGCCGGCCACCGGCTGCTGCCGTATGCGCATACGATCCTCGGCGCGGGAGCCGATGCGCGCCGGGCGCTGAGCGCGGAGCAGGTGGCGGGCACCGTGCGCCTCGGCCTGCTCGAAGATATTGCCGTGGGGCGGTTGCCGCATGCATTGCGGCGCTTCTCGTCGGCTTATCCGCAAGTGGCGCTGGAGATCGTCGTCGATAGCAGCGAGGCGTTGTCGAACCGGCTGGGCGAGGGCAGTCTGGATGTGGTCGTAGGCGATCCGGCGCTGATCGACGCGACGCCGCTGTTTGCGTGGACCCAGCCGCTCTTCTGGGTCGGCGCGCGTGGCTTTAGCCGTGCGGCCGACGAGCCTCTGGCGATCGTCGCGTTCGGCGCCGGGTGTCTTTGGCAACAGCAGGTCTTGACCTTGCTGCGGCGCGCCGGCTTTGCATGGCGCATCGTTTGCACCAGCACCAGCTTGCCGGCCGTGCAGTCGGCGGTGGAGGCGGGACTCGGCGTCGGGGTGCTGCTGGAAGGCAATATCCGCCCTGACGCGATGCGCGTGCTCGGCGCGAACGACGGCTTGCCCGAGCCGCCCACCGCCGACTTTGGCTTGTTCGCGCGCAGCAGCGGCGCTAGCCAGGCGGCGGCCGTGCAGGCCTTGCAGACGTTTCTGTGCGAGGAGTTGCAGCTCGGCGAGACGGTGCCGCAACTGGTGTGAGGCTCCGCGTCCCCCGCAGTTTTTACGGGATTTTTTCTTGCGGGCGTTCCCCGGCCAAACCTACACTTCAAGTAACCCGATGAATGTGGATGGTCATGGTGAAACAGCGCGCAGCCCGGCAACAGCCAGTCCAGATCGACTATGTACGGCACGGCTTCGGCCGCATCGAACTGCGACGTTTCGATCCGGCGCGCGATTCGTTCGATGCGCTCACAACCATGCTGCACCGTGCGTTCGAGCGGCTCGGCTCCATGGGCCTGAACTGCACCTGCGTCGATCAGAGCGCCGCTGTCACCCGCTCGCGGGCCCAGCGCGGCGACTGCTACGTGGCGGTATGCGACGGCCGGATCGTCGGCACCATGACGCTCTATGCGCCCGATAGCGATTCGCCGTGCGAGCTCTACCGGCACGGCGACGTTGCCAGCCTGCGTCAGGTCGGCGTCGAACCGGCCTGGCAGGCGCGCGGCATCGGTACGCTGCTGCTGGCTTTTGCGGACCACTGGGCCGCTACGCGTGGCTATGCGGAACTCGCCCTCGACACGCCGCAGCCGGCCGCTCATCTGATCGCGTTCTATCGCGGTCATGGCTTTCGCATCGTCGACTTCCAGCGCTTTGACGGCAAACGCTACGACAGCGCGATCCTCAGCAAACCCGCCGTGGTTGCGCGCAGCCTCGCCAACTGGTCGCAGCGGCTCGAACTGCCGCGCCGCCAGATCGCCTGCGCGGCATGAGCGGCCATGCACGACCCCTTGAATTGACCCGCAGAAGGACCGAAGAAACCGATGGTGCGCCCAAGACCGGGAATGATGCTCCGAGGCATGCTCAAGGTCCTGCTGATCGCGATTGCGGTGAGCCAGGTCCTGACCACCGCGTTCACGTTGTTAGCACACCAGATCGATCCGGCGCTCTCGCCGCAGATCGTCACGGTGTTCGGCTTCGTGACTTGCGGCCTGGTATCGACGTGGCTGCAGGCCGACGCGCGCCGCGCGTTCGGCTTCGCAAGGCAGAAGGGTTTCATCGCGGCTGCGCGCGACGGCCAGCCCGGGCCGCAGATTGCAGCCGATTGTCCACGGCGCTGGCTGGTCGTACTGCATAGCGAGCTGAATCCTGGCGCAGCGACGCTTTAATTCGCCTGGTGTAGCGCTCGTCACTTGTCTTCCAAGGGGACTTCCTTCGGGGCGTTTGGCTCGGCCAAGCGGCGCTCCTCGCTTCTTGCACTGCGGCCGGCAACCCATGTTCGCAAGCCCGTTATTGGCGTGAACAGGTCCTAATGCGCATGCACGGAAGCCGAGGACGCCGCCGCGCCCGCCGCGCGTGACAGCGGCGCCGCGGGCCAGGCCGTCACGCGATTGCGGCCCGCTTCCTTCGCGCGGTACAGCGCCGCGTCGGCCTGCGCGAGGAGTTCGGCGGCCGGGATCGGCGCATCGGGGCCGGAGGTCGCCACACCAATCGATACGCTCACGCAGTCCGCCTCGGCGAACCGCGCCGCGACGGCGAGCCGCTCGACCTCTGCATGCAGCGTGTCGGCAATGTGCACGGCCGTCTCGCGGTCGCAGTCCGGCAGCACGACCACGAACTCTTCGCCGCCGAAGCGGGCGACAAAATCGCCGCTGTGCCGCAGACCTGCCTGCAACGCGCCGGCCACCGCGACGAGGCATTCGTCGCCACGCAGATGGCCGAACGTATCGTTAAAGAGCTTGAAGTGGTCGATGTCGACCATCAGGATCGAGAGTGCGCGTTGCTCCACGCTGGCCTGGGCGAGGGCCAGCGGGTAGCGCTCTTCGAAATAGCGCCGGTTGAAAATGCCGGTCAGGCCGTCGCGCGATGCGTATTCGGCGAGCCGTGCATTGGCCGCATGCAGTTCGCGGTACAGATGGCTGATCTCCCAGATCAGCACGCCGAGCACGGTGCTCGACGCCAGCACCGATTCGAGCCGCGCGACGTACCAGCCTACGCTGAAGCGCGCGTTCGCCACCAGCGTCACGACCACGTCGCCAAGGCCGGCGAAGAGCGCCACGCCGAGCCACAGTTCGAGCAGGGTCCGCAAGCGCGTGGTGATCACCAGATAGAGCAGCGCGCCCGCGCTCAGCAACGCGACCCCGATACCCGAGGGGCTATGCATCAGGCGCTGGTAGGAGTGGCCGTCGACGAGCGGGGGCAGCGCCGAGGCGCCGCGAATGGCCAGCGCACACAGCAGCAACGACAGGCATACCGGGCCACCGACCAGAGCGAGGCCGGCGAGGCGGAGTTTGACGCGCGGCAGCGGGTTGGGGAAGCGGCGCCGTACGCACAGCGCGACGACGATCAGCAAGGGCGAGCCGCAATGCCAGAAGGCCCAGATCCATACTGCGCTTTGTGGTCCGGCGCCGAGCAGGCCGGTTGCCGAGAACACGCCGGGGAACACCATCAACTGGATCGCCACCGTCACCGCGGTGTACGCATAGGCGCCCGCGAGAGCGGCCAGGAACGCGCCTCTGGTGATGAAGAATTGTGTCCACAGCAGATAGGCGGTGAGGCCTTCGGTGGTGAACACGGCCATCGCAAACAGCGGCAGGAATGCAGCCACCCTGGGCTCGGCGACCTTGGCCAGCGGCAGCGCCGCCAGCACCACGCACAGAATGAAACCGGCCACGCCATAGGCCGCGATGCGATGGTGGCGGCTGACCGCCAGACTCATGATGCTGCTCTTCATGCAACGCTTGGCTGGAAGGGTGACAGAAATTTTGAAAGGTTTTAGAAAGACTCTCGGGAGGCCTAATGAAACATACCCAAGGCGCATTCTATCGGCAGGTTTGCGATTTGGGCGCGGCTTGCAGGCCGCAGGGGCGGATTTTGTTCTGCGCTGTTGGGCAATTGCCGCAAGTACATCTGGTTTGTGTGAGCGGTATCGATTTCACCCGCCCGGGTTTGCAGATACCAGCACTGAATGCCGGCCGAAGGCAGCCCATCGTGCGGCAACAGTTTTCTGCATGACGGCAGCTTCTCTGGCGAGCGCCATGCCGGTGCCGGCCTGAACGTGCAGTGTTTGCGCCGCATCAATTGCGCCGGAAATGATTCTTCGAATGATCCGGAAAAGACCGCAAATGCGGACGATTGAGGCCGGGGATATTCCCACATAAAAGAATGATTAACGTCTTGCGAAGTCGTTTGCGATAACGTTTGCGCGGGTTTCCTAAAGGTTAAAAATTGGAACGACCGTGCGGTGCCGAACGTACGAATTAAAGTGTTAAACATGGTCAAAGGAAATTCGAAATCCGGAATCGCCTTGCTTCCGGAAAACGTTTGCGCTAGTCCATTTGTCACGGTTCATCTCATAATTCGCTGTCATTCCTCTGACCAGGTTAAAACAGGGTAATAACCTGTCGTAAAAATAATGATTCCAGCATTGGCGGGACGCGTTAGAATGCGCGCCAATTCGTTGTGTCAGTCTGTGCGTTTTGCGCCGCGATCAATCCTGTCGGTAGCTGCGTGAATCTGGCTGTTGGTTTTTCCCGTATAGGGAAAGCTTGCCGGTAAATACCGGTGGCGTTTGAAGTCGAATCGGTAGATTTGGCCTGATTGGCATGGCCGTGTATCGCCGGTTGCCAATAAAACATCCAAAGCGATCATAAGGAATCGGATGCGAATCGGAATTGCGCCGATATTCGGTGTGCGAGCGGGGGCTCTCGGGGGAGCGCTGCTCGTCAAGCGAGTTGCAGGGCACGCGATTATCGCGGGGCGGGCCGGTTTTAAAAGCTCATACCGCCTGAAGCCCTCAGCCGGGCGCACGCCGAGTGCGCGTGCGGCGCGTTGCTGCGCGCCGCTGCTGATGGCGCTTGCCGTGCTCGGCGCCGGCGCCGCGCCGTGGCAGGACGCCCACGCAGCCGATGCCTCCGCGAGTGCCGCCGGCCACGCGCTGCAGCCGAATCTCGCCTTCTTCTACGCCGTCAACCCGCCGGTCGATCTGCTGCAGGCCTTCGATGCCGTGGTGCTCGATCCCGCACGCGGCTTCGATCCGGCGGCACATCCGCTGGCACATACCGTCTGGATTGCCCGCCTGCGTCCCGCCGACCCCGGTACGACGCCCGAACAGGTGGTCCAGTTCGTCGAGCCGTTGTGGGCGCACGGCTATCGCGGCTTCCTGCTCGACACGCCGGCGGCGCTTGCCGCAGCCGAAGCGATCCGCGCCGCGCATCCCGAGGCACGCCTCGTCGCCGCCGGGCCCAACGCGCTGCAGGCCGCCACACTGCACGCGAAAGCGCTCTATGCGGTGGTGGGCGACTCGCTCGTGCGCGGCCTCAACGACAGCGGCACCTTGCCGGTCGAGGTGCCGGACGCGATCCGCGCGAGCCGCCTCGCCGCGGCGCGCAGCTTCACGCAGCAGACCGGCGTGCCGGCGGTCTCGCTCGAGTATTGCCCGCGCACCGACCGCGACTGTGCCCGCAGCACGGCGGCGCAGGTGCTCGCGAGCGGCGTGGTGCCCTACGTGACGAGCGCCGCCCGCGATATCGTCGGCGTGGGGGCGCTCGAAGTCCTGCCGCGCAAGATCCTCGTCGTGCAGGACCGCGACACCAAAGAGCCGCTTGATCTGAGCGTCGGCGTGCGCGATCTCGCCACGCCGCTCAATTACCTCGGCTACGACGTCGAATACGCCGACTTCTCGAAACCCCTGCCGGCCAACGTCACGCCGGACCGCTATGCGGGCGTGGTCGCCTGGCTGCAGGGCAACGCCTTGCCCGACCCGCAGGCCTGGCAGCGCTGGGTCGCCGCGCGCATCGTCGACCATGTGCCGGTGGTGTTCCTCGGCCAGTTCGGCTTCGACCCGGCCGGCGCGCTCGGCGATGCGCTCGATCTGCAGGCCGTGCCGGGCACGATGGCCGCACCGGTGAACGTGATCGCCCGCGACCCGATGGTCGGCTTCGAGATCGATCCGCGGCCCGATCCGCGCGATCTGCTCGGCGTGCGGGTCGGCGTGAAGAGCCATGCGCTGCTGCGCGTGTCGGCCAACGGCGCGCTGATCGACCCGGTCGCGCTGACGCCTTGGGGCGGCTATGCGCTCAATCCGTACACCTCGGTGTCGCTCGACAGCATCGGCCAGGAGCGTTGGGCCATCGAGCCGCTCAAGTTCCTCACCGCGGCGCTGCGTCTGCAGACCATGCCGTCGCCGAGCGTCACGACCGAAAACGGCCGGCGCCTGTTGATGACCCATGTCGACGGCGACGGCTTCGCCTCGCGCGCCGAATTCCCCGGCCCCGACTATTCGGGCGAAGCGCTCTATCAGCAGATTTTCACGCGCTACAAGATTCCGATGACGCTTTCGGTGATCGAAGGGGAGGTGGGTCCGGCGGGGCTGTATCCGAAGCTCTCGCCGCGTCTGGAAGAGATTGCCCGCAAGATGTTCGCGCTGCCGTATGTGGAGATCGGCACGCATACCTATTCGCACCCATTCCAGTGGGAAGACGTGGACAGCAGCACCGGCGCCAAGGTGGACCGCGGCGGCGGCGATGCGGCGTTCTCGCTGAACATTCCGGGCTACCGGTTCAATATCGACCGCGAAGTGAGCGGCTCGATCGACTACATCAACTCGCGCCTCGCGCCCCCCGGCAAGAAGACCGTCGTGCTGCAGTGGTCCGGCGATTGCCAGCCGCCCGGCATCGTGGTGCGTAAGGTGTACGAAGCAGGCGTCTACAACTTCAACGGTGGCGATACCGTCATCACGAAGTCCGCGCCGAGCTGGACCAATATCGCACCGATCGGCGTCGACAAGGGAGCGGGCGCCTACCAGGTGTACGCGCCGAACCAGGACGAGAACGTTTATACGAACGACTGGCAGGGGCCGTTCTACGGCTTCACGCGCGTGCTCGAAACCTTCGACATGACCGACCGGCCGCGCCGCTTCAAGCCGATCGATATCTACTACCACATGTATAGCGGCACCAAGGTGGCCTCGCTGCGTGCGCTCGAGCAGATTTTCTCGACCGTGCTGACGCAACCGGTGCTGCCCGTGCATGTGACCGACTACATCCGTAAGGTGCTCGACTGGCGCTCGTTTGCGGTGGCGCGCCAGGTGGGCAGCCGCGACGGCTGGGTGGTGCGCGGCGACGGCGAAGTGCGCGAGCTGCACTGGCCGGGCACGAATGCGCCGCTGCTCGACGGCGCCTCCGGCGTCACCGGTTTCGCCGCCGGCCCGGACGGCACCTATATCCATATCGATGGTGGCGCTGCGCGCTTTTCCTTCGGCGCCGATAGTACCGGTGGCGCAGGTGGCGCGCATGCGCTGCCGTACATCGCCGAGGCCAATGGTTTCGTGCGCAACTTCCGCTATACCGCCAACGGCATGAGCTTCGAGTTCGGCGGCTACTATCAGCCGTTCGTCACGCTCGCCAATGCGCAGACCTGTAGCGCGAGTGTTGCCGGCAAGCCGGTGGTTGCGCGGCGCGACGGTGCCCTGCTGCGTTTCGATACCCAGGGTGTGGCCGCGCAGCAGGTCGAGTATCAACGTGTCGAGATCGGCTGTGGACACTAGCCGCCCACGCATTGCCTCCCCGGGGCTGGTGCTGCTGCTCGCAGCCGTGGTGGTGCTGATTTTTTACGCCACTTATCCGGGCGGTGGCCTGCGTGAACGGATGAGCGCGGCGGCCGAGCCGAGCGAGCTGAGTGCAGCCTATCTGGAGGCCTGGCTGCGCGTGCAGCCCGACAATGCCGAGTTGCTCACCACGCTCGGCGCGCAGTACGCGCAGCTAGGCCGTAACGACGACGCGGAGCGGATCGCCCAGCGCATGGAAGACCAGCATACCGAGGCGCTGCATCGCGCCGCAGTCATGTTGCGTCTGACGGTGGCCGAGCAGGAGGCGTTTGCGATCCCGGCCGCGGACCCGCGCCGCGCGGCGGCGCTCGCGACGTTGCGCGCGCGCTTTGCGGCGGTGGCCGGCCTCGCATGGGACAACACGGAACTGGAGATACTCGCCTCCCGCGCCGCCGAGATCGACGCGCCGGAGCTGGCGGTGCAACTGTATGCGCGGCTGGCGGCCCAGGACCCGCAGGACCGCCGGCGCTGGAATGCCGAGGTGGCGAAGTATGGGCTGTGGGTCGGC
Organism: Paraburkholderia sp. SSBN10T; assembly: GCF_056619545.1. Lineage (NCBI taxonomy): Bacteria > Pseudomonadati > Pseudomonadota > Betaproteobacteria > Burkholderiales > Burkholderiaceae > Paraburkholderia > Paraburkholderia sp. SSBN10T. The sequence continues at coordinate 97,605 of NZ_JBWQQI010000015.1, read as the reverse complement.
CAGTACCGCCGCGCCGCGGCTGCCTGGTTTCAGCAGGAGACCGACGCAAGGACCCGCGACGAGCAGCGTCGTTGCTTCATTGCGGGCATTCGCGCGCTGCAGTCGGGCAACCTGCTGGTCGAGGCGCTGCAGGCGGCCGACGAACACGTCGGCGCGCTCGCCGACGACCGCGATACGCTGATCGTGCTGCTGAACCTGGCGCGTGCCGCGCAACGGCCGGACCGGGTCGACCAGTATGCGAAGGCGCTGATGAAATACAGCAGCGCGCAACCCCGCGAGCCGCGTGGCGGCCTGGCACTCGCCTCGCTGGTGTTGAGGAGAGGGCGGCAACTCGGGCGCGCACCCGAGGCTTATGCGTATATGGATGGCCCGCAAGGCGGCAGCGGCATGCGGCCGTGGGCATCGGTGCGCGTGTTGAGGGCTGCGGCGAGCATTGCGGCGAGCGGTAACCGGGCGAGCCCGAGCCAAGCGAGTGAAGCAGGCAGCGCCGCTGCGCCCGCAGCATCGGGAACGCCCCCGGCCGACATCGATGTCGCGAGCCTCGTCTACCAGTCGTTCCTCGAATCGAGCGACCTCGACAACGCGCAGAAGGTCGCCGCCGCGCAGGTTGCGAAGGATCCGCATTCGGCGCTCTGGCTCAAGCGTCTTGCTCAGGTGGCCGAATGGAACCGCGCGGCGCCGCTCGCGCTGCAGTCGTGGCTCGGCTACGCGCAGGCGTCGAACGATCCGCTTGGCTGGAGCAACGTGCTGCGTCTCGCGCCGATGCTCAACGACGACTCGGCCTATCTCGCTGCACTCGTGCATGCCTCGAACGCCTCGCCGGGCGACCTCAAGCTGGTGGACTCGGTGATCGCCACGTACGAGCGCCTCGGCCGCCCGGACGACGGTCTCGCTTTCCTGCAGGCGCATCAGCGCGACGCAGGCAGCCACGCGATCGACGAACGCATGGCGCTGCTTGCCGAGCGCGCCGGTCACGACGACGAGGCGCTCGCCATCTGGCGCAAGCTGCAGGCGAGCGAGCCTGGCAACACCTCGTATGCGCTGCATGCCGCGAGCATCCTGTACCGCCAGGGCAAGTACGCCGAAGCGCTCGCCGCGCTGGAGCGGTCTCGTGCCGGCGCGCGCGACGACGACGTGCTGTTCTGGCGCAACGACGCGCAGCTCGCCCGCCTGCTGCAACAGGACAAGGTGGCGAACGACGCGTACCGGCATCTGCTCGCAAGCGGCGCGGAAACGCCTGAAGATCTGAGCGCGATGACGTACTTCTACGACGCGTATCCGCTCGACGCCGGCCGCACCGCGCAGTTGCAGTACGAGCGCGACCACACGCCACGCGCGCTGCAAGAAGCGATCTATTACTACACCACCGCGCAGGCGCCGCAGCGCATCGCCGCCTTGCTCGATGGCCTCACGCCGGACGAGCGCGCCGCAGCCGAACAGTCGCCGGGCTTTCTCGGCGTGCGCGCCGAGTACTACCGGCAGACCGACCGGCCGCTCGACGCGCTGCACGATCTGGAGCGCGCCGTGGATTTGCCGGGCGCCACGCCGGAAGTACGTGCCGCGCTGCTCTGGTCGCTGGTCGACTACGGCAGCGACGCCGAGTTGCGTCGCGCGCTCATGCGCTGGCGCGACGACGCTGCACAGGACAGCCTGCTGTGGGGGCCGTTCGCCGCGGCGGAGCTGCGCAGGAACCGGCCGGTCGCGGCGCTGCAGTATCTGCGTTTGCAGTCGGCGCTGATGTCGCGCGACCCGCTCTGGCTGTTGACGCTGGCCGACGCGCAGGAGATGGCGGGGCGGCCCGATCTCGCCTGGTCGCTGCGCCGCAAGGTGTGGCACCAGATCGAGCTCGACGGGCAGGCGCTGCGCACGGGCGGCAGCGGCGCCCAGGCGGCGCTCGGGCGGCGCGCCTCGCAGGATGCCGAAGCGCGCGAACAGGTGCGCGGCCGACGCGTCTCGCTGGCGGAAATCTTTGCCGACGCCGATGTGTCCAGAGGACTGCTTGACGATCTGCTGAAGCAAGACGGTGCGCGCGCCGACAACGCCGCGGTGCGCCGCACGCTGCTCGGCGATGCGCCGGGCCTGCCGCCCGCACCGCCGGCCGTCAAGACGCCGGACGATGGACGCCTCAAGTCGGCGGTGGCGAAAGACGTCGCTGTGGCATGGGCCTTGTCGCACGAGGCGAATCCGCTTGCCAAGCGCTGGCTCGCCGAGCAGTACGTCAACCGTCTCGCGCAGCCGGCCGACTCGCAACTTGCGATCGCGCTGGCCGAGGGCGACACGGCGAGCATGGAGCGGCTCGTCGACAAGGAGGGCGCGCGCCTGCCGCTGTATGGCCGCATCGACGCGAGCATCGCGCTCGACCGTCCCGGCCAGGCCGAGCAACTGGCGTTCAACGGGCTCGACGGGGCGCCGGAGGACACTGAATTGCATACGCGCCTCGTCGATACGGCGCTCGGCTGGCCGCAATCGCTCGGCACCACGGTGGAGAGCTACGTCGAGCATCCGCTCGACTACGTGGAGCAGACCCTCAACGGCAGCATCAAGGTGGCGGATCGCTACATGATCGGCGTGACCGGCACGCAGCGCTACCAATGGTCGGTCGACCGGACGCAACTGGTGAACGTGCCGGGCGTGGACCGCGCGCTCGATTTCTTCGTGCGCCGGCAGACGCTCGATACCGCGTTGCAGGTGACAGGCGGCCGGCGCGAAGGGCTCGACAGTTTCTATACGCTCGATATTGCCGGCGAACTCGGCCGCAACTCGACCTTGACGCTGACGGGCAGCGCCGGCCGCGACCAGAGCGCGACCGAGTCGCAGGCGCTGCTGGTCGGCGGCATGAAGGACAACCTGGTCGGCGGCTTCACCTGGCGCATGACGCCGCGCATCTACGCGTCGGGCACCGTCGAGGCGGATCGCTTCTACAGCCAGGCGCGCGATTACCTGGGCAGCGGCGTGCTGTCCTCGGGCGAACTCGGCTACAAGATCCGCACCGACTATCCGGACTTTACCGTGCGTCTCGCAGGCGTGCGCGGCGCATATGGCGCGAGCGGCGAGGCCGATGCGCTGATCTCGCGTCTCGCGCCGCTCAGCGCAGGCCCGACCAGCGCCGCCACCTTCATGCCGCAGACCTATGCGCAGTACGGCCTGTTCTTCGGCTTCGGCAACGACCTGCTCGATCAGTACACGCATCGCTGGCGACCGTTCCTCGACGTCGGCATCGTGCACAACTCGCTGCAGGGGTGGGGGCCGCAGGTCAGTGTGGGGGTGGCCGGCAGCGTGTTCGGCGGCGACCATGCGGCGCTGTACCTGGAGCATGAAAGCGTGTCGCAGGTCGGTTCGGCGCCGATCACGGTAATCGGCGCCCGTTATAGCTGGTTCTACTGATAGAGCGAAGCGGCTGCGCTTCGATGCGGTGCGGCATGCGGCAAGACTGCCTGGATGCGCGCCGCAGCGCAACTGGAACACATATCGACGTTATCTGAGGAGTGCTTCAATGAACGGATTCAAGGGTGGTAGGCGTCTGGCCTGGTGGTCTTCATGGTCTTCGTGGTGCATGGCGGCACTGGCCGCGTCGCTGCTGCTGGCGGGCTGCGGGACGCTCAGGCACACCGCTGCGCCGACGCTGGGCGCGAGCGATCCGGTGGCCGTGGCAACCATTGCGAACTACACGGAAACGCCGTCGGCCGGCGGTAGCGCGGCCTCGATCGCGGCCAGCGTGCTGCGCGCCAATGGCCTGAAGGACGTGCGCCTGGCGCCCGCCGAGGCCGGTTCCAACGCGCTCTTCGACACGGCGCAGCGTGAAGGCGCGGAGCAGAAGCTCGCATGGGCGCAGTCGCAGCAGGTCAAGTACATCCTGACCGGTGCCGTCGAGGAGTGGCGCTACAAGACCGGCGTCGACGGCGAGCCGGTGGTCGGGCTGACGCTCGAACTGATCGACGTGCAGTCGGGCCAGGTGGTCTGGAGCGCGACGGGCGCGCGCAGCGGCTGGAGCCGTTCGAGCCTGTCGAGCGTGGCGACTTCGCTGATCGGCAGCGTGCTGGCGCCGCTTGCGCCGCGCCACTAAGTTGTGTCACTGAGTTACGTCACTCAGTTACGTAACTAAGCCGCTCGCGGGCCGTTGAATTGCATTACGCCATGTCATAAGGAAAGGGCCGTGAATACCGCTGCCATGCCACCTGCGCCACCTGCTTCCGCTGCCGCGAAGACGCGCACCTCGAATCCCTTCGGCAACCTGGGGCGCGTGCGCCGTTTCATGATGCCGGCCGTGACACGGCCGTTCGCCATTGTCGAGACGGTCGTGTTCATGGCGGCCGTGGTCGGCGTGAGCTGGCTGGCGGACCATCGCGATCCCTTGCTGCTGCATGCGGGATTTCCATGGTTGTGGCTCGCGCCCTTGATCGTCGCGCTGCGCTACGGCACCTTGCCTGGCCTTTTGGCGGGCGCGATGCTGCTCGGCGCGTGGAAGCTGCTGTATCCGGCCACCGATCCCTGGCCGGTGATGGTGTTCGTCGGCGGGCTGCTACAGACCGTGATTGCCGGCCATTTCGGCGATACCTGGGGTCATCGCGCGGCCCGCGCCTCGACCATCAACGGCTATCTGAACGACCGGCTGGTGGCGATCACCAACAGCCACTATCTGATGCGCCTGTCGCACGAGCGGCTCGAGAAAGATCTGTTGTCGAAGCCGACTACGCTGCGCGATTCGATTACCGAGCTGCGACGCCTGTCGGTGACGACCGGGGACGCGGAGCTGGGCAGCGTGCCGGCCGGCGCGGTGCACGCCGGACAGGCGCAGGCAGGCGCCGCGCCGCTGCGTGCCTTGCCGAACGCGCACGGCCTGCTCGAATTCGTCGCCCAGGTATGCCAGATCGAAGTCGCGGCGCTCTACCCGGCGCGCAACGGCCGGCTCGGCACCGAGGCCGCCGCGCGGGTGGGCGACGACTTCGAGCTGGCGCCCAACGACGAGCTCGTCGCGCACGCCATCAGTACCATGAGCGTCGCGCATCTGAAAACCGAGGACATTCCGGCCGCGCAATCGCAGTACCTGGTGTGCGCGCCGCTGGTGAGCGCCGACGGCCAGTTGCTGGCGATGCTCGTCATCAAGCGCATGCCGTTCCTCTCGCTGAACTTCGACAACCTGCAACTGCTGCTGGTGCTGCTCGGCTACTACGCGGACGGCGTGGAGCATGCGAGCCTCGTGGAAGGCATTCTCGCGGCTGTGCCTGGGTGTCCGTACGACTTCGCACTCGACCTCGGACGCCTCACGCGCCTGCAGCGCGATGCCGGCATCGCTTCGTCGATGGTGGCGCTGGCGTTCCCGCGCGACGAAGCCGGCGACTCGCTGTTCGAACACGTGATCCGCCGCCGCCGTGCGCTCGATCTGATGTGGCCGGTGCAAACCGCCTCGCAGTCGGTGCTGGTGAATCTGATGCCGGCCACCGACACGACCGGCATCGACGGCTATCTGGCGCGCATCGAAGCCAGCCTCTCGGCCCAGTTCAATCTGGATCTGGAGAGCGCCCGCGTCGGCGTGCATACGCTGCACCTGGGCGCCATGGAGCCGGGTCCGGCGCTGCAGCGCCTTCTGAAGCGAAGCGGCCTCGATGTCTAAGCCCACGTCCTCCGCCGTCGAGGTGCTGCTGTCAGCGGCGCTGTCTGCCGTGCTGTTTACCGCGCTGTTTACCGGTTACGTGCTGGTGGAGTACCTGGCTTACCTGAGCGTCGTGCATGCGCCGGCGGGGCTCGATCCGCTGCTGGCCGGTTTCGCGGCCCAGGCGCTGGTGGCGCTCGTGCAGGCGCTGCTGTTGCGGTGGCTGCTGCCCGTACGCTACCGCGAACCGCGCCTGTGGACACTTCTGCTGTTGTGGGCGCTATGCACGTTCGTGCCGCTTGGCGGCGGTCTGGTTCTGCTGGCGAGCTGTATCTGGGCTGCGTGGTTTCCCGGAAAGCACGAAAGCGATCTGCTCGCCGACGTGCCGCGCCCCGAGTTCGTCACCTACCTGGTGTCGCGGGTCTCGCACGGCGGCGGCGCCCGTTTGCAGGCACGCCTCGTCAACACCCAGGTGTCGTCCACCGACCGCCTGAGCGCGCTCGTCGCGATCCAGAGCATGCCGACCCGCACCACCGGCAGCCTGCTGCGCGAACTGCTGGCCGATCCGATCGAGGACGTGCGTCTGATCGCCTACGGCACGCTCGACCAGGCCGAGAACGAGATCATGCAAAAGATCTTCGTCACCGGCAAAGCGCTCGAACAGGCCCAGGACGACAACGAGCGCCACGCCGTCAACCGGCGCCTCGCCGAACTGTATTTCGAGCTGGTCTATCAGAACCTCGTGCAGGGCGCCGTGTACCGCCATACGCTCGAACAGGCCGACCGCTACGCTCGCGCGGCGCTCGCCACCGACGAGAAGGATGCGGCGCTGTGGCTGATCCGCGGGCGCCTCGCGCTCGCCGAAGACCGGCCCGATGAGGCTGGGCAGTACATGGAACGCGCCCTTGAACTGGGCTTTCCGCGCGAACGGCTGATTCCGTGGCTCGCCGAAGTCGCGTTTCTGCGCGGCGATTACGGCCAGACCGGCCAGTTGCTCGCGACGCTCGGCAACGCGGCTGCGCTGCCGACGCTCAAACCCACTGTGAGTTACTGGTCGTCATGAAAGAGTCCCTGATGCGGCGCGCCGCCGATGCCGATGTCTGCCTGTTGCTGGAAGGCACCTTCCCGTTCGTGCGCGGCGGGGTGTCGAGCTGGGTCAATGAAATGCTGCGCGCTTATCCAGAGAAGCGCTTTGCGATTGTCTTCATCGGCAGCCGCGAGGAGGACTATAACGGTGCAGCTTATGCGTTGCCCGACAACGTCGTGCACCTGGAGACCCACTACCTCTACGAGGCGGCGCCGGCCGACACGCGCCGGCCGCGCGAGATCGAGGGCGACGCGGCGGCGTTCGCCAGATCGGCCGAACTGCATGCGGCGTTGCGCGATACGCGTGGCGCCGACGTCGGCGCACTGATGGCCGAGATGGTGCCGACGCTCGGCGAGCACGGCACGCTCAACGAAGCGCAGTTCCTGGCGAGCCGCCAGTCCTGGGAATTCATCGTCCAGCAGTACGAAAAGTACTGTACCGACCCGTCGTTTACCGACTACTTCTGGACCGTGCGGATCATGCATAAGCCGCTGTGGCAACTGGCGAACGTGGCCGAGAAGCTGATCCCGGCGCGCGTCTATCACACGGTTTCGACAGGCTATGCAGGCTTTCTCGGCGCGCTCCTGCACTACCGCACGGGGCGCCCGCTGCTGATTTCCGAGCACGGCATCTATACCAAAGAACGCAAGATCGACCTGCTGCAGAGCCAGTGGATTCGCGACAACCGCGGGGCGTTCGAGCGCGACATCTCGCGCATCAGCTATTTCCGCGAGTTATGGGTGCGCTTTTTCGAGGCGATCGGCAAGCTCGCGTACGACGCAGCCGACGAGATCGTCGCGCTGTATGAAGCGAACCGCCAGCGTCAGGTCGCCGACGGCGCCGCTGCCGAGCGTACCCGCAGCATTCCGAACGGCGTGGACGTGGACGGCCTCGCGCCGCTCGTCGGGCAACGCGTGGCGGGGCCGCACCGGGTCGTGGCGCTGATCGGCCGGGTGGTGCCGATCAAGGACATCAAGACCTTTATCCGCGCGATGTTCGTGGCCTCGCGCAGCATGCCTGATATCGAAGGCTGGATCATCGGGCCGGAAGAGGAAGACCCGGCCTATGCGCTCGAATGCCGCGCGCTGGTGGAGAGCCTGGGTCTTGCCGGCAATGTGAAATTCCTCGGCTTTCAGCGCATCGACGCGGTGCTGCCGAAAATCGACGTGATCGCGCTGACCTCGATCAGCGAGGCCTTGCCGCTGGTCGTGCTGGAGGGCTTCGCGGCGGGTATCCCGTCCATTACCACGGACGTGGGCGCCTGCCGCCAGATGATCGAGGGCTTCAGCGACGAAGACCGGGCTCTCGGCCGCGCCGGCGCGGTGGTGCAGATCGCCAATCCGGCGGCCTTCGCGCAGGCCGTGGTGGCCCTGCTGAACGACGACGCCCGCTGGCTCGACGCGCAGCAGGCCGGCCTCGCACGGGTGCGCCGCTACTACACCAAGGCGCAGATGACCGGCAGCTACCGTACCCTGTACGACCAGCTCGCCGCCGCGCCGGACGTGAGGCGCGGGGCGCGCAATCCTGCCTCGGGCGGCTGCCCGGTGCACCACGGCGCGTCGGCGGATGACCGCGCCGCTCAAAGCGGGGAGACACGTTAATGGCCGGGATTGGTTTCGAACTGCGCAAGATCCTCAAGCACGAGACGCTGTTCGGCGTGGCGCGCGCTTATGCGTATGCCGGCCTGATCAGCTCGGGGCCGCTGATCCTGTCGATCTTCGGCATCCTGATCATCGGCGTGATGAGCCTCGCCTTCGTGATACCGAAGTACGCGATCGTGCAGTTTCAGGTCTCCGTGACGTATCTGATCTCGCTCAGTCTCGTCCTGACCGGGCCGCTGCAACTGTCGTTTACGCGCTTCATCTCCGACCGTCTGTTCGAAAAGCGCGACGATCTGGTGCTGTCGAACTACAACGGTGTGGTGCTGGTCTGCACGCTTGCGGCCGGGCTGGTTGGCTTTGTAGCGATGCTGCTCGGGTTTCGCAGCGCGCCGCTGGCGTATCGCGTGCTGATGGTGGCGGGTTTCGTGGTGGTCAGCAACATCTGGATCGGAGTGATCTTCCTCTCCAGCGTCAAGCAGTACCGGCAGATCCTGTTTGTGTTCCTGATCGGCTACGGCTGTACCGTAGCGTTCGCCTTGCTGCTGAACCGGCATGGCATTGTCGGGCTGCTGGGCGGCTTCGTCGCGGGGCACCTCGTGCTGCTGGGCGGACTCTCAGGGCTGATTTACCGCAACTACCGCAGCGGGCGGCTGATCTCCTTTCAGGTATTCGACAAACGCTTCGCCTATCCGACGCTGGCGTTGGTGGGGCTGTTCTTCAATCTGGGCGTGTGGCTCGACAAGCTGATGTTCTGGTACGCGCCCGGCACCGGCTCGCCGGTCATTGGGCCGCTGCATGCGTCGGTGATCTACGATATCCCGGTGTTTATCGCTTACGTCTGCGTGATGCCCGGCATGGCGACGTTCCTGGTGCGCATCGAGGCGGACTTCGTCGAGTATTACGACGCCTTCTACGACGCCGTGCGCAGCGGCGCGACGCTGCGCCACATCAACGACATGCGCGACATGATGGTGGGCAGCGTGCGCGCCGGTCTCTATGAAATCATCAAGATTCAGGCAGTCGTGCTGTTGCTGATCATCGCCTTCGGACAACATGTGCTGCAGGCGCTGCATATTTCGACGCTCTACATGCCGCTTTTGACCGTCGACGTGATTGCCGCGAGCCTTCAGGTGGTGCTGCTGGGCCTGCTGAACGTCTTCTTCTATCTGGACGCGCGCCGCACGGTGCTGAAGCTGTGCATCGCGTTCGTGGCGCTCAATGGGCTGCTGACGTGGCTCACGCTGCGGATGAGCCCGAATGCCTACGGTTACGGCTTCGCGCTGGCGCTGCTGATTCTGGTGGTCGGCGCGGTGCTGACGCTGGATCGCAAGTTCGCCAGGCTCGAATACGAAACCTACATGCTGCATAACTGATAGCGCGAGATGCGAATGTTCATGATGCGCACGCTGTGCCGCTTCGCCGCCTGGGTGGCCTGCCTCGGCACGGCCACGGGTCTCGCGCCGTTCGCCCAGGCGCAGACAGGCGCCGACGCGGCCAGCAACGCCGCGCGGACGGCCGCTGCTCCTGTGCCGCCTTCGGTGGCGTTCTTCTACGGCGAACAGGTGCCGGTTCAAGCACTGTCCGCCTTCGATGCGGTGGTGGTCGAACCGGATAGCGGCTTCGATCCTGCGGCGCAACAGGGCGGGCACACGGCCTGGTTCGCGTATGTCAGCGTCGGTGAAGTGACGCCGCAGCGGCAGTATTACGCCGCGCTGCCGAAGGAGTGGCTCATCGGCCACAACGCCGCATGGGCGTCGAAGGTGGTCGATCAGGACGCTCCCGGCTGGCCGGCGTTTTACGTCAAGCAGGTGATCGCACCGCTGTGGCGTAAAGGCTATCGCGGCTTCTTTCTCGACACGCTCGATTCGTACCAGTTGATCGCCAAAACCGATGCGGCGCGGCAGCGCCAGCAGGCGGGACTGGTCGAGGTGATTCGCGCGATCAAGGCGCGTTATCCGCGGGCGTCGCTGATGTTCAACCGCGGCTTCGAAATCCTGCCGCAGGTGCACGATCTGGTGTATGCGGTCGCTTTCGAATCGCTCTATAGCGGCTGGGACCAGGGCAAGCAACGCTATACCCAGGTGCCGCCGGCCGATCGTAGCTGGCTGCTCGGGCAGGCGAAGATCATCCGCGAACAGTACGCGTTGCCGGTCATCGCGATCGACTACTGCGCCCCCGGCGATGAGCAATGCGCGCGCGGGACCGCGCAGAAGATCTGCAAGGACGGCCTCGTGCCGTATGTGGCGGACGGGGCGCTGCAGACGGTTGGAACAGGGCGCGCGGGAATCTGTGCGGATGAGTCCGGCGGCGTGCAGCCTTGAGGAAAGGCCGCACGTGTTCTCGCAGGTGTCGCTAGCGGGCGCCGGACGGCCCGGGCTGCCGCAGCCGAGGTTCAGGCAACGGACGGGCGCTGTTCTGCAAGCTCAGGGATGGGATGCAAGTCGAGTCGCCGGCCGGCCTTGAGCAACTGGCTCGGCACGTCGTGGCCGATCAGGCGAGGCAGATGCGCTGCGGCTTCCAGTGCCCGGCCCAGATCGACGCCGGTGTCGTAGCCGTTCAACTCCAGCATGTGCACGAGTTCTTCCGTGCAGACGTTACCGGTCGCACCCGGCGCGTACGGGCAGCCGCCAAGGCCGCCGAGCGATGCGTCGAAGCGGTCGATTCCAGCCTCCAGTGCAGCCAGCGTATTAGCGAGCGCCATGCCGCGCGTGTTGTGAAAGTGCAGCGTGGTTTCGAGTTGCGGGAAGTCGTGACGGGTGCGTTGCGCCAGTTGCCGGACCTGATTGGGATACGCCATGCCGGTCGTGTCGCACAGCGTCACGCCGCGCACCCCGAGGTCGGCGAAGCGCGCTACCCAGCCGAGCACCTCGTCTTCTGCGATATCGCCCTGCATCGGACAACCGAACGCGGTCGACAGCGATACGTTAACGGCCACGTGTGTCTTGCTAACCACCTCGATCACATCGCGCAGTTGTGCGAACGATTCCTCGCGGCTCATGCGCAGGTTGGCGCGATTATGGCTTTCGCTCACCGACATGACAAGATTCACTTCGTCGACGTTGCACGACAGCGCGCGCTCGGTGCCGCGCACGTTCGGCACCAGCACGGTGTAGATCACGCCCGGACGGCGCGTGATGCGCTGCATCACGCTTTCCGCATCGCGCAGCGCCGGAATGGCGCGCGGCGAGGTGAACGAGGTGACTTCGATCTTGGCGAAGCCGCACTCGGAGAGGCGGTCGATCAAGGCGATCTTGTCGTCGGTTTCGACAAAACGGGCTTCGTTCTGGAAGCCGTCGCGGGTGGCGACTTCCTGGATGTAAAGGCGTGGGCGGCTCGCGCTCATGCTGGGTCTCCGTGCAGGTGGTTCGTCAGATCACGCGGCGCTCGCGCAAGGCGGCGCGCTGGGCTGCGTCGAGGCCGAGCGAGGCGAGCACTTCATCGGTGTGTTCGCCGAGCACCGGGGCGCGCGAGCGGATGGTGCCGGGTGTGGCGTCGAGCTTCGGCAGCACGCCCGGCAGTTGCACCGGCGTGCCGTCGGCGAGCGTGCTGTCGACGATCATGTCGCGGGCGCGGTAGTGCGGATCGGCGGCGATATCGGCGATGTCGTAGATCTTGCCGGCCGGAATGCGCGCTTCGTTGAGACGCGCCAGCACGTCGTCGAGCGGGCGTTGCGCGGTCCATGCGCCGATCGCGGCATCGAGCCGCTGGACCTGCGCCACCCGGCCGTCGTTTTGCGCAAGCTGCGGATCGGCCGCGAGGTCGGGGCGCTCGATCACTTCCATCAAGCGGCGGAAGATGCTGTCGCCGTTGCCGGCGATCAGCGCGTATTTGCCGTCCCGGCAGCGGTACGCGTTGGAAGGGGCGATGCCCGGCAGGCTGCTGCCCGCCGCCTGCCGCACCGCGCCGAACACCGAGTACTCGGGCAGCAGGCTCTCCATCATGTTGAAGACCGATTCGTACAGCGCGACATCGACCATCTGGCCCGCGCCGCCTTGCTGGTCGCGATGGCGCAGCGCGAGCAGGATGCCGATCACGCCATGCAGCGCGGCCAGCGAATCGCCGATCGAGATGCCGACGCGCACCGGCGTGCGGCCCGCTTCGCCGCTCAGATGACGCAACCCGCCCATGGCTTCGCCGATCACGCCGAAGCCGGGCAGATCGCGGTACGGCCCGCTCTGGCCGTAGCCGGAGACGCGCAGCATCACGAGCCTCGGATTCAGTTCATGCAGGGTGTCCCAGCCGAGGCCCCAGCCTTCGAGGGCGCCGGGACGGAAGTTTTCGATTACGACATCGGCCTCGGCGGCGAGGCGCCGCGCGATGGCCTGGCCTTCGGGGTCGCGCAGATCGAGCGTCACCGAGCGCTTGTTGCGCGACTGCGCGGCCCACCAGACCGAGGTGCCGTCGTGCAGCATGCGCCACTTGCGCAGCGGATCGCCGGTGCCGGGCGGTTCGATCTTGATGACATCGGCTCCGAACTCGGCCAGCATGCGGCTCGCAAACGGGCCGGCAATCAGTTGTCCGAGTTCGAGGACGCGGATTCCGTCGAGCGGTCCAGCCATGCTTCGTCTCCATCCAGTGTGTGGCATTGACGAGGATGGTGCGCGCGAACGGCGGCGCTGGGAATGTCGGAATGGTCACGGACCCTTTCCGCGGGGGAAAGGCCGGGGCGGCGTGGCGTGGTCGCGGTGTGGTTATTGCGCGCCCGGCGCGCCCGTCATGAACTCGAACAGCCTGACGGCTTCCGGCGTCAGCGCGTCGCTCTGTTTGGCCGCGATCCACAGCGTGCGTTCGGCCCAGGAGTCGCTCAATTGCACCGCGCGCAGGCCGGCCGCGAGGACTTCCGGCCGCACGGCCGCCGCGGGCAGGATGCCGATGCCCAAGCCCGCTTCGATCATCCGGCAGATGCCGTCGAAACTGCTCACCTGAATCCGCAGCCGCAACGGACGTTCGGCGGCGAGCGCGGCGTCCATCAGGCGCAGCAGCAGCGAACTGCCGCTGTTCAGGCCGACGTAGTCGTAGTCGAGCGTCTCGGCGAAGGCGATCTGCGCGAGGCCCGCCAGGGCGTGGCCCGCGGGCACCAGCAGAATCAGCCGGTCGCGCCGGTACAGGTGTTTGTCGACGAACGGCGCGGGCACGTTGTCGGCGAACACGCCGAGGTCGGTGCGGCCTGCACCCAGGGCTTCGATGACTTCGCTGCTCAGGCGCTCTTCGAGCGTGATCCTGACGCTCGGGTTGGCGGCGAGAAAGCGCTGCAGGTCGGTGGGCAGGAACTGCACGACTGCCGAGGTGTTGGCCCAGACCCGCACATGGCCGCGTACGCCGACCGCAAAGTCGCTCATCTCGCTGGCCATCCGGTTGACCTGGTCGAGCACCTGCAGCGCGTGGTTCAACAAGCCGTGGCCGGCGGGCGTCAGTTCGACGCCACGCGGATGGCGCACGAGCAGGGCGCAGTCGGTGGCGCGTTCAAGGTCGGCGATGCGTTTGCTGATTGCCGAGAGCGTCATGTGGCAGCGCTCGGCGGCGCGCGTCAGGCTGCCGGTTTCGGCAACCGCCAGAAAGACGCGCAGAGAATGCAGATCGAAGTGCGTCGGGTTGACCATGAGGGCGGCAGTCTGCGAAAACGGGACGGAAGCCCGATTCTACGGCTTACCGTCCCGTTTGTTGTGCCGCCGGGTTTGCCACCCGAGGCGCTGCCTGCCGGACTGCTGAATGCCACATCTAACGCAACTGCGTGACGGCAAGCAGCAGGATCATGCTGCCGATCGCGCCATCCAGCACGCGCCAGGCCATGGCACGGCGAAACAGCGGCGCGAGCGCGCGGGCGCCATAACCGAGGCCGACGAACCAGACCGCGCTCACCGCCATGGCGCCGAGTGCGAAGGCGACCCGGCCGCCGGCTGCCTCGCGGGCGCCGGCCGTGCCGATCAGCAAAAACGTGTCGAGATAGACGTGCGGGTTGAGCCAGGTGAAGGCGAGCGTCATCAGGACGATCGGCATGGCGCGTGGCGCCGACGGCGCGGCTGCCGGAGCGGCGCTCGCCGCGGCCGGCTGGCCAGGCGCTTCGACCTCCATCACGGCGTGGCCGGGCCGCACCGCGCGGCGCAGCGCGCTGATGCCGAACCACGCGAGGTAGGCGAGGCCCACGTACAGCATGGCATGCACGAACACCGGATAGCGTTCGACCAGCACCGAAGCGCCGCCGACGCCCGCGCCGATCAGGATGAAGTCCGACAGCGTGCACAGCAGCACGATCTTGCCGACGTGCGAGCGCATGATGCCCTGCCGCAGCACGAAGGCATTCTGCGCCCCGATGGTGACGATCAGCGACGCGCACAGCGCCGCTCCGTGGGAAAACGCGAGCCAATCCATAAGCGATCCAGTAGACGGGTGAGACGAATTGGCGCTAGTCTGCGGTCTTGCGTCTCATAAGAGAAGCTAATTCAGTTAATGCCGATTAAGGAACGCTAATGCTCGACTATGCCTTGCTCGATGCGCTGGCCGCGGTGGTGCGCCACGGTTCGTTCGACCGCGCGGCGAGCGAACTGAATGTGACGCCCTCGGCGGTGTCGCAGCGCGTGAAACTGCTGGAGGAGCGGGTGGGCAGCGTACTGGTCAAGCGCGGCCAGCCCTGTGTGGCGACCACCTCCGGCGCGCTGCTGTGCCGGCATACCGAGCGCGTGCAATTGCTCGAATCCGAACTGACGGGGCGCTTGCCGGCGATGCCCGGTGCGCTGGTCGAAGCGTGGCCGACCTTGCGGGTCGCGGTCAACGACGATAGCGTCGGCACGTGGTTCATCGACGCGGTCGCGGGCTTCTGTGTGGAGCGCGAGATGCTGCTCGATCTGGTGATCGACGATCAGGACCACACGGCGCAGCGGATTCGCGACGGCAGCGTGCAAGGCGCGGTCACGACGCAGGCCGAGCCGGTGCAAGGCTGCCGCTCGGTGCGCCTCGGCCGGATGCGTTATCTGGCGGTCTGCGCGCCGGATTTTTACGGGCGTTACTTCGCCGGCGGCGTCACGCGCGAGTCGTTGCGGCGCACGCCGTGCATCGACTTCAATCCGAAGGACCAGTTGCAAAAGCGCTTCATGCGCCGGATTACGCGAGCCGAGGTCGATCCGCCGCAGCACTGGATTCCGCATGTCGCGGGTTTCCTGCGAGCCTGCGCGACGGGGATGGGGTGGGGCCTGTGTCCGGAACGGATGATCGCGGCGCACCTGGCGAGCGGCGAACTGGTGGATATGGCGCCGGGCAAGCCGATCGACGTGGATCTGTACTGGCAGAGTTGGCGCCTGTCGATTGGCTGGCTGGACGACTTCGGCACGATGTTGCGCAAGCGGGCGGCGGAGTTTCTGGATTGAGGCGCCCCGCAGCGCCTCCGCACATCGGCTACCGCGCCTCCGGCACACCCTCCGCTTGCGGCACGGTCTCGGTCTCGCGTGTCTCGGGCATCGCCGCCCACACGAGCAGCACGGCCAGCGCGCCGGCCGCCGCGAGGCCGAAGAAGCTGACCGTATTGCCGAAGCGATCGGCAATGAAGCCCGCCGCCGCCGTGCTCAAGGTCGCGCCGATACCGGCCGCGAGGCCGAACAGGCCGATACACAGGTTGTAGCGGCCCTTGCCGCCGGCCACGTCCGCGGCGATCAGCGGCAGCATCACGCCGAACACCGCCGCGCTCAGGCCGTCGAGCATCTGCACCGGCACCAGCAGGTAAGGGCTGCTCACGCCGGCGAACAGCAAGGCGCGGATCGGCAGCGCGGAGAAGCCGAACAGCAGGATCGGCCGGCGTCCCCAGCGTTGCGCCGAGCGGCCCACCCACGGCGACATCATCGCGACGATCGCTTGCGGCACGATGATGCAGGCGGCAATCACGAGCTGCACGTTATCGCCCATGCCGGCGGTCACTTCACCGGCGGCGAGGTTGAGCATCGCCGCATTGGAGAGGTGGAACAGCACGATACAGGCGGCGAAGACCAGCATGCGCTTGTCGCGCAGCAGCTCGCGCAGGCTCTCGCGCCGTTCTCCCGCGTCCGGTTCGGGGGCCGCCTGGGGCAACGGGTTCACGGTGCCGGTGTGCTGCACCATGCTGAGCGCGATCAGCGCCGGCATGGCGAGCGCGGCCGTCAGCCAGAACACGGCGCGCGACGAGAAGTACTCGCCGAACAGGCCCATCAGTCCGGCTGCGACCGCACTGCCGATCGAGGCCCAGCGCGCGTTGCGGCCGAGCCGGTCGCCGAGGTTCTGGCGCCCGACTAGCGCGAACGAGATCGCCGCCATGGCCGGCACCAGCATGCAACTGGCGAAGCCGTGGAAGACTTCCGCGGCGATCACGGGCAGCACGGTCGGGCTGCTGGCGAGCAGCACCGCGGAGAGGATGA
Source organism: Paraburkholderia sp. SSBN10T (assembly GCF_056619545.1). NCBI lineage: Bacteria > Pseudomonadati > Pseudomonadota > Betaproteobacteria > Burkholderiales > Burkholderiaceae > Paraburkholderia > Paraburkholderia sp. SSBN10T. The sequence continues at coordinate 80,949 of NZ_JBWQQI010000015.1, read as the reverse complement.
TCGCGAAGATCGCCCACGCGGCGGCGCCTTTCTTGTTGCGCATCGCATCGACGGCCGCGCCGGCCGGCACCTGGCTCACCATCGCGCTGATCGTGCCGACCGACAGCGCCATGCCGATCTCGCCCTGGGTCCACTTGTGCGAGGCCAGGTAGGACGCAATGAACGGACCGAAGCCGGTTTGCACGTTGGCGACGAAGAAGTTCATCCAGTCCAGCGCGCGCAGGCTTCTCGCGGTAACCATCTGGCGGCCTGTCATCGGGCCGCCCGTGCGGTCGAAGCCGCCGCTGTGGATGCCGGGGCGGCCGGCGGCGCGGGCGGTGCCGGCGGCGCCGGCGAGACGGCGCGAATCGGCTGTCCGGACGCGTACGGCGGCGACGCGGCGATCGCCGCATCGCTCAAGTCCATCAGCGGATAGAGCGCCTTGTCGCGGGTCGCGAAACGCAGCGCCGACCAGTTGGCGGCAATCGTGCGGCGCTCGGTGCTGACCATGCCGCTGACGTCGAGCACGACCGCCTGCGGCTGCGCATTGCCGTCGATCAGCACGTCGACCACGCGGCCGACTTTCGCGCCGTTAGGCCGTTCGACGGTGGCGTCGAGCAACGGCAGGCGCGTGGCGGTCGCGACGCCTGCGGCGGCCGCAGCGGCCTTGGCGCGATCGGGCGGGGGCGCCTGGCCCGGTGCGAGTTTCAGCGTGATCGGCGCGCTCTTCGCGCTCGGCGTGAAGCGGAAGGCGCTCCACGGGAAATTGACCTTGCGGTCGCCGACCCCGAGGAAGCCCTGCAGGTTGACGATCATTTCGATCGGCCTGCCGCTCGCGTCGGTCACCATGTCGACGGCGCGTCCCACGACCTTGCCATCGGACTTCTGCACTTCGCTGTCGAGCAGTCCGTGCGCCTGGTCGCGGTCGATCAGCCGCGTCACGATCAGCGGTGCAGGGGCGGGCGGCGGCGGCGCGGGCGTCGCCACCGGCGGCGGAGGCGTTTCCTTTTTCGGCGGCGGCGCAACGGGGCGTTTGGGCTTCGCCGGCGTTTCGGGTTTGCTCGCTTCCGTTTGCACCGTCGTCTCAGGCGGGCTGGCTACGAGCGTGGAGCTGGCGGATTCGACGAACTCCGGCACGGCCTCGGTGATCGGCGCCTGCTGCGGTCCGCGCAACAGGCTGCAACCCGGCAGGGCAATCGCCACGAGCACGAGAAGGATCGGATAACGGAAAGCTGGACGTGGAAAACCGCCACTCATCAAGAAGGACTCCATGGGCGAGAGCGCACGGTGCGAGGGATGGGCCGCACCGGCCGCTGCTGCAATTGAAACGGCGTTTGCGTCAGAGTTTAACCCGCAGCGCGGGGCGCCCCGGCTCGGGGCCGCATGAAAGTAAAGCGCAGGCGTCGTCCGCGAGGTGTTCGCGAGGCAATAGCCGAGGCATGGGAAAACGACAGGACAGACGACACGCATGCGACAGGCGCATGACAGGCCGTAGGTGTAAACACGCGGGCCGAACCCGCATGCCGCCGTGCCTTAAACGATATAAGCATCGTGACATGACCGGCATGCCATTCATGCGATAGGAGACATATTTGTATTCGCCTACATTTCGGGACAGCAAATGACGAACGGTGCTAACGCGGTTTTCAGCCCGGGGTTTCGATCCGGGGGCCGGCCCGATATGCAGGTGCCCGATTGTAAGGGATGTCGGGAATCTTCGGACGAAATCAGCCGGCCTGAGACACAGACTGGCGGTTTCGGCGAACGTTCAAAGCTTGCCCCACCACATTAGACAAACGCAACGAGACGAACCTGATGACAGCCGGTGCCCCGGCTGTTTCAGCATGCTGATAAAGGAGGCACTCATCATGATGGAACCCCACGCCCAGCCGATTTCCGAAGTCGGCGTCGACACCTTCGACTCCAAGGGCTTTCTCGACCGCTACTTTGAAATCTCCTCGCGCGGCAGCTCGCAGCGTCAGGAGATCATTGCCGGCGTCACCACGTTTCTGGCGATGGTCTATTCCGTCTTCGTCGTGCCGGGCATGTTCGGCAAGGCGGGGTTCGACACCAGCGCCGTGTTCGTGGCCGTCTGCCTGACCACCGCCTTCGGCTCGCTCCTGATGGGCATCTGGGCCAGGCTGCCGATCGCGATCGGCTGCGCGATCTCGCTGACCGCGTTCACGGCTTTCGGTCTCGTGCTCGGCAAGGGCCTGCATCCGAGCGTCGCACTCGGCGCCGTGTTCCTGATGGGCATCGTCTTCACCGGCATTTCGGTGACGGGGGTGCGCTCGTGGATTCTGCGCAACCTGCCGAGCGGCGTCGCGCACGGCACGGGGATCGGCATTGGCCTGTTCCTGCTGCTGATCGCGGCCAACGACGTGGGCCTCGTGGTGAAGAATCCGGGCGCCGGCCTGCCGGTTTCGCTCGGTCATATCACCGCGCTGCCGGCGCTGATGTCGGTGGCGGGGCTGGCGGCAATTTTCGGCCTGGTGCGCCGCCGCGTGCCCGGTTCGATCCTGATCGTGATCGTCGCGATCTCGGCGCTCGGCCTGCTGATCGATCCGGCTGTGACGTACCACGGCGTGTTCGCGCTGCCGTCGCTGAGCGCGCCGGGCCATGCATCGCTGATCGGCGCGATGGACATCAAGGGTGCGCTCTCGCTGGCGGTGCTGCCTAGCGTGCTGGCGCTGGTGATGACGGCCGTGTTCGACGCCACCGGTACGATCCGCGCGGTCGCCGGGCAGGCCGGGCAACTGGACGCCAACGGCCGCATCATCAACGGCGGCCGGGCGCTGACGGCGGACTCGCTGAGCTCGATTTTCTCGGGCTTTCTCGGCGGCGCGCCGGCGGCTGCGTATATCGAATCGACGGTCGGCGTTGCTGCAGGTGCGAAAACGGGGATGGCGGCGGCAGTGGTCGGCCTGCTGTTCCTCGTGGTGATGTTCTTCTCGCCGCTCGCCGGTCTGGTGCCTTCGTATGCGACGGCGCCGGCGCTGATGTACGTCGGCCTGCTGATGCTCTCGAGCGTGAGCAAGCTCGATATGGACGATATGGTCGACGCGATGTCGGGGCTGGTGTGCGCGGTGTTTATCGTGCTGACCGCCAACATCGTGACCGGCATCATGCTGGGCTTCAGCACGCTGGTGATCGGCCGTGTCGTGAGCGGCGAGTATCGCAAGCTGAACGTCGGGACAGTGGCGATTGCGCTCGTGCTGGCGGCGTTCTATCTCGGCGGCTGGGCGATCTGATTTTTTCGCCTCTGCATCGTTGCCCCTCGTATCGTGTTCTTGACATCCGTCCTTGCCCGGCTAAACATCGTAAGTGAATGCAGGACGCTGGGTTTGAACGCTATTTCGTCCGACCACCGAGGAAGGAGATGCAGATGGAACCGCATAGCACTGTTTCAAGAGAAGAATGGCTGGTCGCGCGGCGCGCGTTGCTGGCCGAGGAAAAGGCCTTCACACACGCCCGCGACGAACTCAATCGCAAGCGTCTGGCGCTACCGTGGGTCAAGCTCGACAAGACCTATACGTTCGACACGCCGCAAGGCCGCAAGACGCTCGCCGAGTTGTTCGACGGGCGCAGCCAGTTGATCGTCTATCACTTCATGCTGGGCCCGGACTGGAAGGAGGGTTGTCCGGGGTGCTCGTTCCTGTCGGACAGCGTAGATGGCCTGCTGCCGCATCTTGAGCACCACGATGTCTCGTACATGGCGGTGTCGCGTGCGCCGCTCGAAAAGATCGAGGCGTTCAAAAAGCGCATGGGCTGGCGGTTCCGTTGGGTCTCGTCGCATGGCAGCGATTTCAATTTCGACTACCACGTGTCGTTCACGCCGGAAGAAATTGCCAGAGGCAAGGGCTTCTACAACTTCGAGGAGCAGGACATCTCCGGCGACGAAGCACCCGGCCACAGCGTGTTTTACCGGAACGAAGCCGGCGAGATCTTCCATACCTATTCCAGCTATGCGCGCGGCGGCGAGCCGTTTATCGGTACCTATACGCATCTGGACATCGCGCCGAAGGGTCGTAATGAAGTGAAGAATCTCGGCGATTGGGTCAAGCATCACGACCGCTATGAAGACGCGCCGAGTGGTTGTCCGGCGTGCGGCTCTTGAGGAGAGACCCCGTAGCGCTACCACCCGGTAACGCTACGGTTCCCGATTCCCAGCCTCGTAAAACAACGCAAACAGCTCGGACTGCGAATTAATGTTGAGCTTTGTATAGATGTGCTTCTTGTGGGCGCGCACGGTCTCGAACGAGATGGACAGCTTCTCGGCAATCGCCCGTGTCGAGAAGCCGCTGAGCGTCTGCATGGCGACTTCCACTTCACGCGTCGTGAGCGGGGCACGGCCGCCGGTCTGGGCCACTTGCGCAAAGCGTGCCGCATAAGTCGGGGTTTCGTTAGCCTCTAGTGCGGGACTGCCGCCGGACTCGGTCACGGAACCCGGCTCATTCACATCACTCGCCTTGGCGGAGCCCGCCGCCGGGGCCAGGCCGAACGTCTCATGCGGCAAACGCTGCCGCATCAACGCAAGCACCCACGGCGCGCACAGCGCGAGCACAGCGAGATCGCGTTCGCCATAGCGATGTGTCGCGCCGAGCGAAAACGCCAGCGTATGGCGCGCATCGATCCTGTAGTTGAAGTGCACCTCGTCGCCGACGATGTTCTTCCTGAAATAGCGCTGATAGTAGGAGGTCATCGTGAAGTTGTCCGGCGCGACGTCGGCCAGCGTGACGAAGCCCGATGCCGGTCGCTCGCAGGCGTCGATGTAAAACGGATCGAGCTGATACAGCGCTTCGAGATAGTCCTGGAACATCACATCGACGGCGCCGTCGGGCGTGGGCGATTCGGCGCACACGAGCGGCGCTTCGGCCGGCGCGAAACGCAGCGCCACCCAGTTGTCGAAGGCAACGTAGCGTTCGAGCGCTCGTGTGAGACGCGTCCAGAATTGCGTGCTGTCGAGCGCTTCGATGACGGCGCCTATTTCGCGGTGAAAGGCGAGGTCGCGCCAATCGAGTTCCATGCGTGCTCCGTTGAGGGTAACCCAGCCGGGTGATTCCCTGAGAAATATGTCTGGTGATAATAGCCCCAAGCGCGACGCCCGCGGCCTGAAATTGAAAGCCCGCGCATGCGGAGCAGGGTGGCAGGAACATCAGGCATCTTGCATGGGGCTGGAGCGCTAACTCCGGTCGATATACACATTGCATGGGACTGGAGTAAGCGCTGAAGCGCTAACTCCAGTCGACCGCAGCCGAGCTGCATGGGATCAGAGTAAGCGCTAAAGCGCTAACTCTGATCGACATAGGAGACAGATATGCAACTTGAACTGGCGCAGATCCCGATCGTGGATGGCGCGACCGATACCAATGTGCAACGCGTGCTGGAAGTCATCGGCAAGCGTGCGCCCGGCACCGATCTGATCGTGTTTCCCGAAACCACGTTGTCGGGCTTCCCGACCCGTGACACGGTCGCCGACGTGGCCCAGCCGCTCGACGGCGCCGCCTTGACCCGCGTGCGTAACGCCGCTCGCGAAGCGGGCGTGGCGCTCGCGCTGGGTCTCGCCGAACGCGACGGCAAGCGCTTCTACAACACCACGGTGCTGATCGACGCGCAAGGCGAACTGGCGCTGCGTTATCGCAAGACGCATCTGTGGGCATCCGACGTCGGCGTGTTCGAACCGGGCGACCGCTACGAAGTGTGCAGCTTCAAAGGCATGATCGTCGGCCTGCTGATCTGTTACGACATCGAATTCCCCGAAACCGCGCGTGCGCTCGCCTCGCTCGGCGCCGATCTGCTGATCGTCACCAACGGCAACATGGATCCGTTCGGCCCGGTGCATCGCCGCGCCATCGTCGCGCGCGCCATGGAAAACCAGATGTTCGCGGCGCTCGTCAACCGCACCGGGACGGGCGACGACAACCTGACCTTCCCCGGCGAATCGGCCCTGATCGATCCGTTCGGCGAGGTCGTATGCGAAGCGGGTAGAGGTGAGACCGTGCTGCAGGCCTCGCTCGATGCGGCGCGGCTGGAAGGCGCGCGCGAACACTATCGCTATCTGCACGATGCGCGCATCGCGCTCGATCTCAAGACGCTCGACGACCAGAACGGCCAGCGTGCCCGCCTGATCCGGTAGCGCGCAGTCGCGAAACCCAGCGTGGCTCAAGCGGGTTTCGTCACACCATAAGTTGCCACACCGAACCTGTTTCACCAACCGGGTGATGCGGCTCGTCCGTATCACGCCCAACCACTCGCAGCACCGCCCGTTCGTCTGGCCAGGCTGGCCGGCGAGTTTCGTAACAAGTTGCATGGGACCGGACTAAGCGCTGAAGCGCCAACTCCGGCCGACAGCTTTGCATGGGACGAGAGTAAGCGCTAAAGCGCCAACTCTCATCGACAGGAGACATTGCATGACGACGTCATCGCCCGCCGAACGCGCGGGCACGCAAACTACGCACCTCAAGCGCACGCTTGGCTTGCCCTCGGTGTTGCTGTTCGGCCTCGCCTACATGGCGCCGCTGATCGTCTACGGCACCTACGGCGTGCTCGCTGGCGCGAGCGACGATACCGCCGCGCTCGCTTATCTGATTGCCTTGATCGCCATCGTGTTTACCGCGTTGAGCTACGGCAAGCTCGCGCGGCTCTTCCCGGTCGCCGGTTCCGCTTATACCTATACGCGCAAGACGTTCAGCGCGCATCTGGGCTTCATGATCGGCTGGGCGACGCTGCTCGATTACTTCTTCCTGCCAATGGTGATCTGGCTGATCGGTGCGGCTTATCTGGGCGCGGCGTTTCCGCATGTGCCGAACTGGCTGTGGATTGTTGCCTTCATCGTGCTGACGAGCGCGCTGAACATTCTCGGCATCGAACTGGCGAATCGCTTCAACATCGTGCTGATGGTCGTGCAACTGGCGATCGTGGCGCTGTTCGTGGTGCTGTGCTGCCACTACGTGAGCGCGGCGATGGGACCGGGCGGCCTGATTTCCGCCGAGCCGTTCTTCAAGCCGCACGTGCCGTTCTCGGCGACCATGGCGGGCGCCGCGATTGCCGCGTATTCGTATCTCGGCTTCGACGCCGTCTCGACGCTGACCGAAGAAACCATCGAGCCGGAGAAGACCATGCCGCGCGCGATCGTGCTGATCGCGCTGATCGGTGGGGCGATCTTTGTGGTTGCCGCTTATACGGTGCAGCTTGCCCATCCGGGCGCGGTGTTCAAGGACCCGGATTCCGCTGCCTTCGAAGTGGCGCGCAAGGTAGGTGGGGATATCTTCGTGACGGTGTTTCTGGCGGGCCTGATCCTCGCGCAGTTCGCCTCGGGAATCTCGGCGCAGGCGAGCGTCGGACGCTTGCTGTATGCGATGGGCCGCGACGAAGTGCTGCCGAGGCGGATCTTCGGCTTTGTGCATCCGAAGTTCAAGACGCCGGCTATCAACATCGCGATCGCCGGGGCGGTGGGGCTGATCGCATTGAAGCTCGACGTGGCGACCTCCACCTCGTTCATCAACTTCGGCGCGTTTCTTGCCTTCACCGCGGTCAATCTGTGCGTGGTGCGGCAGTACTTCCTTGCGCGAGGTCGCGCGCAAGCCATGGGCGTGCTCGGTGGCCTGCTGTTCCCGCTGTTGGGGGCGATTGCCGATCTGTGGCTGCTGGTGAGCCTGGAGAAGACGGCGCTGGTGCTGGGCGCGATCTGGTTCGTGCTGGGGCTCGCGTATCTGGCCTGGCTCACGCGGGGCTTCCGCCGTGCGCCGCCGGAGGTGGCAGCGGTGTTGTAAGCGGGTGAGGCGCCCGGCATGCGACGACATGCCGAAGGTGCCGGCGGCGCTGCTTCGCTCGGGAGGCGCGCTGCCGCGTTTGCTGCCGTTTTCTACCGTTTCTACAGGGCCATTTCGAACGCAGGCCTGAGGAACATCTCGATCGCCATGACGATCAGTCCCATCGCCCCTGCGGCGAGCGTCAGCGTGCCGTATTCGTCGTAGCGCGAATCATAGAGGCACGCCACGACGAACAGGATCGCGAGGAAGTTGGTCAGCCAATCGAAGTTTAGCGCGAGGTTCATCGAGGAATCCGGGCCCAGGGGGCGACTCGCCTGGTCGAAGTGCCCCATTGATTTGGGCGCGATTCTAGCGGCTTGAGCTTACGGATTCGCAACATTTCCGCTTACACGGATTACGCCCTGGAGGGCGCCCCCTCGGGGCGCCCGGAAGAAGTGCCCTTGGGGGCGCCCTGCTGGATCTCTCCTGGGCGCCTGGAAGAAGTGCCCTTGGGGGGCGCCCTGCTGGACTTCTCCTCGACGCCCGGAAGAAGTCCTCTTGGGCGTTACCGGACCAGGGCCACACAGCCGCAAAACCAACCATCAGCGGGCCCATGTTGCGGCGCCGGACTACTCGGCCGGCCGGGTTGGCATGGAGCAGCACATCACCCCACTGTGGCATAGCGAACCGAACTCGCACGCGGCGCCAGGCAAACTGGTTCCGTGAAGCAGGTGCAGCAAATTCGCATTCGAATAAATCAATTGGCGTCGATATGCCCGATGGCGATAAGCTGGCCGGCGAGGTCGATTTAGCTGGTTGATGAAAAGTCATCTGTATTACTGTCACAAAGTATCTGCGTAATGCAGATAATTAATATGTTGTGGATTGCTGAATGAGTGTGGTGAGACGTAATATTGCTCCGTGAACTTTTTGTGATTTATACTTCGCACAATGCGTTGTTTTAAGCGGGAGGTTTTTGAAGGCAGGGCTGGGTAATTTGACGATCCAGACGTCGAAAGATACGTTTTTCAGCTTATTGAAAAGTAGTGGTTAGCCCTCCTGCGGAAGACCTGTTTGATCTTTGGAAGGCAAGCCAGGTAAGGACTTTGAGCCGGTTCGCGGGATGCTATGCGATTCGCTCCGGTTCGCCTGCATCAATTGCATATGTCAGAACAGAAACGTTTTTCATTTCTATGGTTTTACATTAAAAATGACATATATCAGATTGAATTTAAATGCTTGTGCAAACGCACATTGTCTCTATGCCTGAGTGATGCGGCTTTTGGGTGTTGCATCCAAGAAACAAAATATACAGGTAAAAACCCCAATAAAAACCATCGGTGCCGCCGGAATGGCGAATTCTCCTTTTATTTCAAGGTGTTACACGCATGGCATCGCGTATGCATCTTGGGGCGGCGGATTGGCCCGGTTGGCCCAGCCGCCTTACCTTCTATCAGGAGGATTTCATGCGAAGAACTTTACTGGCGACCGCCGCGGCCTTGGCCCTGGGCTTTAGCGGATACGCGATGGCAAACCCCTGCAGCGGCACGACAGACGCCTGCGACCAGTCGGCCGGCAGTGGCGGCTCCAACTCTCTCGATGCATCTGCATCCGCCACGCAGAGCACCGGGACCGGCAGCAACGCGAATGAAATAACCGGTCAGGCGACGCAAGACTCTTGGAATACCACCAAGGTGGTCGCTGTCAGCAATCTCTCGGGCTATGTGAGCAATGTCGCTGTCTATGGCATTGGCAACCAGGCGTGGAACACGGGTAACGCCAACGGCGGTAGCGGTGGCAAGGGCGGTACGGGCAAGGGCGGCATGGCCCTGGGCGGCACTGGCGGCGCCGGCGGCAACGGTGGTGCCGGCGGCAGCGGCGGCAGTGGCGGTAGCGCAGTCAACGGCAGCGCCACGGCAGGTTACGCGAGCAACGGCGGCGCCACGGGTGCGGACGGTTACGCCGGCAATGGCGGCAAGGGCGGCTCTTCGAAAGCTGGCGGCACTCAAGGCGGCAACGCCTATGGGCTTGGCGGTATCGCAGCCGCCAAGGGCGGCGGCGCCATTGGCGCGTCGGTTGGCGTTGGCGGTGGCGGCTCAGGAACGGGCACGGGTACGGCTAGCGGTACCGGCAGTGGCGGCAATGGTGGTAACGCCAATTCCGTGGCAGGCCTGGGTGGGACGGCAACCGGCGGTTCAGGCGCGTCCGGTTCTGGCTCTGGCACGGCAACCGCAGCCGGCGCCGGAACAGGCGGCGCAGGTTCGGCAGGCGCTGTGACGGCTTCGGGAGGAGCGGGCTCGGCAACCGGCGGTGCAGGTTCCGGTACGGGCGGCGCCGGCGGCGCAGCGACCAGCACGGCGGGTGCTGGCGGTGCGGGCGGCACCGGCACCGGTGGCAGCGCCACCAACGGTAGTTCCTCGACGATGGCCAGCAACGGCAGCGCAACCGCAGGCAATGGCGCAACCGGTGCACTCGGGGCAGCGGGTGGTGCAGGCGGCGCCGGTAGCGGCGGCACTGGTGGCGTAGGCAATGGCGCAGTCGGCGGTGCCGGCGGCGCAGGTGGAGCCAACGCGGTCGATGCCGGCACCTTCGACATGGCCAACAGCATGGCGAGCGTCGGTCAGTCCGCAGCGGGCATCATGATTGCCAACCAGAACAGCGGAGCAGCGTCATTGGTGCAACAGGCTGTCACTGTGCAGGCTAACCTGACGGTCGGTCACTAGACGGTAGGCCTGGTTAGAAGAAGTAAGTCATGCGAATTGCCGTAAGGCGTGCAGTTGCGCTTTACGGCAATCGTTCCATCGCCATACGGACGAGGCTTCCGGCTAACGGTTGCAAACCGTATGGCGAAGATCGCAGGCATCGAGCTTTCTGCACAAGGTGCTTTGGGCCGTGCAGAGGCCAAGGAGACAACCATGCAAGCGCACAATCGGTTCGCGCGGCTGGTATTGCCTTTCGCGGTTGTGCTGCCTGGCCTCGTCGTTCAGGCGGCAGCCGCCGAGTCACAATCGACATCCACCGCAGTACAGGCTGCCGCGACGGACGCGGCGCCAGTCGCTGCTCCCGCACCGGCCGCTTCCGCGGAGGGCGCGACGCCCGCCACATTCACCATGCCCGCGACATCCGCGACATCCGCGACATCCACGGCGCCCGCAGCGGCCGCGCAGTCGAGCGACGACGCGAGCTTCGGGGTTGCGATGAACGCCGCGCAGCTCGACGAACAGCGTGGCGGTGACGTACTGGTCGGCACGAACAACCTGACCGGTGCGGTCTCGGATAACACGGCCTACAAGGTATCGACGGGCTCCAATGCCATTACCCAGGGATCGTTCGCGAGTTCCAGCGGGCTGCCGACAGTCATCCAGAACACCGGCGCCAACGTGCTGATCCAGAACGCGACGGTTCTGAACGTACGCTTTGGGGATTGAGCGATGAAACCCTTCGCACTGTGCGTCGCGCTCTTGTGCGGGGTTTGGCTGTCGGCTGCGAGTGCCGATCCGATCGACGTTGTCGATCCGTCCGGCGCGGACTACACGCTGCACGTGACGAGCCTGAAGGAAGCCCGCTTCAAGCGGACCATCAAGCAGAAGTACGACTTCAGTTGCGGATCGGCGGCGTTGGCGACGCTGCTGACGTATCAATACGGTTCTCCGGTCACCGAGCAGCAGATCTTCACGGAGATGTTCCAGAACGGCGATCAGGAGAAGATCCGTCGCCTCGGCTTCTCGCTGCTCGATATACGAAACTATCTGATCGCGCGAGGCTTCGAGGCAGACGGTTACGAGGCTCCGCTGGCAAAGCTCGAACAGACCAGCACTCCTGCGATCGTGCTGATCGTCGAACACGGCTATCACCACTTTGTCGTCATCAAGGGCGTGCGCAACGGGCGCGTCCTGATCGGCGATCCGGCCACCGGCACACGGGCCATGTCGCAGACGAGTTTCGAGGAAAAGTGGCAAGACCATGTGGTGTTCGTCATTCACAACCGGCATGAACTGGCGAGATTCAACGATCCACGCGACTGGCACGTCGCACCGGCTGCACCGCTCTATACGGCCATTACTCGCGACGGTCTGTTCAGTGTCGTGGTGCCGAAACTCGGTCCCGGTGAATTCTGAGAGCCATGATGAAACCCGAACACCTCAAGCTCGCCGGTATCGTCACCATGGTGTGCGGTGGAATGTCCTCGCTGGGCGCGGGTGCGATGGGCAGCGAGTCGCCGACGGTTGCAACCGGCCGGATCATACCGATGCAGAGCGAGCCGCAGAGCGCCACGCCGGCCGAGGACGTCGTTCCGGTGGAGCGTGCGGCATTGGACCCCGAGCCTGCGTCGGATCTGTCCGCTGTGCCGGCGGAGGAGAGTGAGCCGGTGGCGGCGAGCGCTGGGTCCGAGGTTGCGCCCACGGTGAACGCGACAGTCGTGCTTGCCGGCGATGCCACGCCGGTGACGCTGAGTCTTGCTTCGAACGTCGCACATGTGCCGGATGAGGAGGTGGTGGCAAGTGTGGCGGATATGCCTGCCACGCCGGCAACCGGTGCAACGCAGCGCGGCCAGGCGGCATTGAAACTGGGCGGCGCTGTCGATCTGGCCACCACCCAGCCTCATGAAGTGCAGCCGGCAGACCCCGGCGCTCAGGCGAGCGGCGCCTCCGTCGAACGCGAGGCCGTCACGCCGCGCGTCGCGCAAACGGATGATGCGGATCCGGCCTGGGCGTCCCCTGACCTCGTGGCGGTCAACGACAACCGTTTGGACAACATGCGCGGCGGGTTCGACTCGCCGTCCGGCCTTGTGGTGTCGTTCGGCATCTCGCGACTGGCATTCGTGAACGGCAATCTCGTCGCGTCGACGAGTTTCAACATTCCGAACATCGCCCAGATGACCCCGCAGCAGGCACAGATGCTCGCGAATGCCAATGCCGGAGCGCTGGTCCAGAACGGGCTGAACAACACCGTGCAGCCGGGCGCGTTGCCTGGGCTGACCGGCGCAGTCATCCAGAATACGTTGAGTAACCAGCAGATCCAGATGCTCACGACCATCAACACGACCGTCAATTCGCTAGCGGCGTTCAAGTCGTTGAATCTCGGTCAGACGCTGAACAGCGCGCTGCTGCGCGCCGTGCCCCGTTAGCGGTTGGTCTGGGGGAGTTCAGAAGGACATCGGCACGCGCAGGGTGAGGGTAAGGTCGGGCGTGTCACGGGTCAGCCCGGCGCCGATCGAAAAGTTGAGCGTGGTCTTCGGCGACAGCCGGTACGAATAGCCGATCAGCAGTGTGCCGAGATACTCCCGTACCGAGCCGACCACGGTCTGGCCGTTCTCCGAGGTCGGCTGGACGATGCTCTGGTCGTAGCCGATACTGACCGACGCCTTCTCATTCAGCGCGAGGCCCATGCCGACGCTGAAATCCCATATGTCGCCAGGTTGAACGTGACCGAGGAACTCCTTCACACCGTTGATGAGCGTGAGGCTTTCAGTTTTGCCGAAGCTATGCAGATAGCTGAAGTTGCCGAAGAACACGACCGGGTCGCTCGGAAAGAGCCAGGTGAGACCCGGCTGGATCGCGAGAAAGCCCGACCCGGTTGGCTGCTGCAGCGGCAGACCGGTTCCGGTGGTATTGGCAATACAGGTTGTGACGCAATCGGTCACGACGTCGAATGGACTCTTGCCGGTGGCGGTCTTGAAGCGCAGCCAGCCGACATAGTAGAACTTGTCGGGGCCGCCCTGGTTGAGCTGATAACGCATCGTCATTTCGACATCGCCGATGCCGTTGCCGTTGCTGCTGATCACGCTGTTAGCAGCGGCGCCGGTGAAGATCTGCCGGGCCACCGTATCGTTGGTCTGGTACACGTAGGGTACGCGAACCTCGAATTCCAGACGGTTCGTGATCCCGTAGCGAAACGCGAGGCCGCCCGTCAGCGTGGTTGTCTTCACCTCGCTCACGTTGATGAGCCCGATCAGCAAAGCGGGGATGATCGTGTACCCGACGAGTGAGAGCTGATTCTCCGACGAGTATGCAAACTGGAAGTACGGCTCGACCACCAGCGTGCCGCGTGGTGTGAGCACGCCTGGCTGGTCGAAGATCGGCGCGACGGCTGGTGGACGCGAGTCCTCCACCGGCGCTTCGCCGACCGGCTGGTTCGGCGTGGCCGCGGCGGGCTGCTGGGCGATACTGCCGGCGTTCTGAGCGTTCTGAGCGTTCTGAGCGTTCTGAGCGTTCTGAGCGTTCTGAGCGTTCTGGGCGGGGGCGTTCGTTCCGACCGGCAGCCCGTTGGCATCTTCTCCGCCAGTGCCGCGCTGTGTCTCGAGCTTGCCTGGCTCGAGCGCACGGCTGAGTCGCGCGAAGTTCGCCTCTTCATCGGCGAGCTTGCGCTTGATGGCATCGAGTTCCTTGATACGCTGGTTGAGTTCGGCGCGCAATGCATTGATGCTGGCCTGATCGGGCGGCGCCGCCTGGCCGGCCTGCGCCGCTTGCGCCGCATCCGCGGCTTGTGTCTCAAGTGATTGCGCGTGAGCGTCGAGGTTGAACAGCAACAGCGCGGCATAGCCGATGGCGCCGATGCGGCGATATGGCAGGCTCTTCATGGTTCCCTCTCCCATGATCCGGCTTGAGTGTCCCCCGGCTGACTTTCTGCAACAAGCTAGAGCTATCGACAGTGACATCAGATCCTGGTGCGCTGCGACACGGACGAGAATCCGTCATGGGCGCCAGGCTCCTGCGTCATCATCATGGAGCGCTCGACGAGGCGCATTGAGATATGAGCGGTTCTATTGAATACCGGACTGTTGTTGTATCCGCCAATCGCCTCTAAGGCTGACCTTGAAAGACTAGCTTATCCATCGTGCAAGCGCTAATGAGGTGAACCCTGAGATGCGACATTTGTGTGACATGCCATGCACTTTATAGAAACTGTTTTGGACTCCGTTTTGTTTAAGGTGCTAAAAAAACTCTGTTCGCTAGACCACATAGCGAGGCATCGGAATCGATACGGAAAGTTATAAGAACGGCAAGGAAACCACATCTCCGTGCAACCCGGAGATGTGGGGAAACGCTAGCCCTCGGTAGACATCATTTCGCCTTCGATCCAGTCGAGCACCGACGTGCGCTGCGGTTGCCAGCCAAGCAACTGGCGGGCCCGTTCGCCGCGCACCCGGCTATTCGAGCCGAGCCCGTAGTTCGCCATTTCATAACCCCATTCCTGCTCGGCATCCTCGAGCGGCCAGTCTTGCGCCGGGCCCAGCTTCATCGCACGGGCAATCGCGGTACTCATGTCGCGGAACGACGCTTCGCCGCTCTCGACAAAATAGAACATACCGGCTGGGGTCTTCTCCAGCGCCAGACGATACAGTTCGACCACGTCGTCGATATGCACGTTCGACCAGATGTTGCCGCCGCTGCCCACGTGCCGCACGCCGCCGCTTTTCTGCGCCTGACGCACGAGACGCGGCAATTGCACGCTGGCGCTGCCCGCCACCTTGCCGTGCCCGTAGATCAGCGTATTGCATAGCACTGCAGAGCGAATGCCTTGCTGGGCTGTCGCGAGCACCAGCCGGTCGATGCCGACACGCGCCGCTTTGTCTGCCGTCGGCTCGGGCAACGCGTCTTCGCGGTAAATCGCGGCCGCGCCGGCTTCGCCGCCCGACGCATCGCCGACGATGCTCGAACCGCTCGTGTGCAGAAACGGCTTGCCGGAGCCGGCGAGGCCTTCGATCAGCGCTTCCACGGCCACGCGGTGGTCGCTGCTGGCGGCGTTGATGACGGCGTCCGCAGCCTGCGCTTCGGCGACCAGCAGCGCGCGGTCGTCGAGCGTACCAGTGACGGGTTCGATGCCGAGGCGCTGCAATTCGGCGGCGTGTTCGGGGTTGCGGATCAGACCGCGCACGGTGTGGCCGGCGCGGACAAGGCCCGCGGCGATCGAGCCGCCGATAAAACCGCCGGCGCCGGTGATGAAAATCTTCAAGACGTTCTCCTGAGAACTGGGATGGCTGCAATGGATGGAATCGCTGCAATCGTTGTGGTCATCGTTGGATTGGCGATGGCATGCCCGCAGTATCCGCCGTCTTGATTCTCGCAAAAAGCGTGCTAGTCTCAAATCAATCTTGATTTGAAATCAACAATGAAGACTTCCACCGACGAGCTCCTGGTCTTCGTGACCGTGATCGACAGCGGCTCGATCACGGCCGCCGCCGAAAAACTGCAGCAGACCGTCTCCGGTGTGAGCCGCGCCCTGACGCGGCTGGAGAAGAAGCTGGATACAGCGCTGCTTCGCCGCACCACGCGGCGGCTGCAGCTTACGGAAGAGGGCGCGCTGTACCTTGGCCGTGCGCGGGCGATTCTCGATGCGATGGAGGAGGCCGAGCAATCGGTCGCGAGGCGTCGCGCGCGGCCCTCGGGCCGGTTGCGGGTGGATGCGGCATCGCCGTTCATGCTGCATTGCATTGCCCCGCATATGAAGGCGTTTGCGGCGCTGTATCCGGAGATCCGGCTCGAGTTGACCAGTAATGAACGGATCGTGGATCTGCTGGAACAGAAGGTGGACATCGCGATCCGGATCGGCACGCTGGAGGATTCGACGTTGCATGCGCGCGCGCTCGGCAGCAGCAAGCTGCGCATCGTGGCGAGTCCGGGTTACCTGGCCGAGTGCGGCGAGCCCGATTCCGTGGAGGCATTGCGTGCGCATCGTTTGCTCGGCTTTACCGCACCCGGGCATTTGAACCGCTGGCCGTTGCGCGACGGGGTGCATGCGTCGCTGAAGATCGCCCCGGCCATGACGGCGTCGAGCGGAGAAACGATTCGCCAGTTGGCATTGAGCGACGGCGGCATTGCCTGTCTGGCCGATTTCATGACCCTCGCAGACGTGCGCAGCGAGCGGCTCAGGCCGATTCTCGAAGACCTGCTTGAGGACGAGCGGCAGCCGGTCAATGCGGTGTTTTATCAGAGCGCCGCGCTGGCTGGCCGCGTGCAGGCGTTCCTCGATTTCATCGGGACGCGGTTGCAACTTTAGGCGCGCGTTGGCCGGCCTCCAACCTTGCCCAGCCCAGCCCAGCCCAGCCTTGCACCGCACCGGGCCGCACCGCACCGCACGCCGCACGCCAGCCCGCAACTCTTTTTGTCTGCTTGCAACCCAGCACATCAAACGTGTATATACAAGTCATGAGCGGATGACGGCGCTAGCCCGCGCCCACCTCTGGCGCAAGCACCCGCACCGGATCGGGGAATGTCTGCGAAAACCATGCCAGCAGAGCGTTGAAGTCTAATGGAAACCCCTAACGCCGGATCATTAAAAATAAGTTGTATATACAAGCTGTCGCCGCTAGACTTCTCTGAAATTGTATAGACAGCACTCTTCAAGGACGCTCCATGATGATTCTCAAGCCCGGCCACCTGACCCTCCCGCAACTGCGCCAGATCGCCCGCGAACACGTCACGCTGCAACTCGATCCCGCCAGCTTTGCCGCTATCGACGCCTGCGCGCAGGCCGTCGCCGAGATCGCCGCGAAGGGTGAGCCGGCTTACGGCATCAACACCGGTTTCGGCCGTCTCGCCAGCACGCATATTCCGCACGACCAGCTCGAACTGCTGCAACGTAATCTGGTGCTCTCGCACGCCGTCGGCGTGGGCGAGCCGATGTCACGTCCGGTCGTGCGTCTGTTGATGGCGCTCAAGCTGTCGAGCCTCGGCCGCGGTCATTCGGGCATCCGCCGCGAAGTGATGGATGCGCTGATCACGCTGTTCAACGCCGACGTGCTGCCGGTGATTCCGGTGAAGGGTTCGGTGGGCGCCTCGGGCGACCTCGCGCCGCTCGCGCATATGTCGGCCACGCTGCTCGGCGTCGGCGAGGTGCTCGCCAAGGGCGAGCGCATGGCCGCGACCGAAGGCTTGCGCCTCGCCGGCCTGAAGCCGCTCACGCTGCAGGCGAAGGAAGGGCTGGCGCTGCTCAACGGCACCCAGGCATCGACTGCGCTCGCGCTCTACAACATGTTCGCGATCGAAGACCTGTACCGCACCGCGCTGGTGGCGGGCGCGCTGTCGGTGGACGCGGCGGCCGGTTCGGTCGCGCCGTTCGATCATCGGATTCACGAGCTGCGCGGCCATCAAGGCCAGATCGATGCGGCGGCGGCTTACCGGTCGCTGCTCGAAGGCTCGGCCATTAACCTGTCGCACCGCGATTGCGGCAAGGTGCAAGACCCGTACAGCCTGCGCTGCCAGCCGCAGGTGATGGGCGCGTGTCTGGACCAGATGCGCCACGCCGCCGACGTGCTGCTGATCGAAGCGAACGCCGTATCGGACAACCCGCTGATTTTCCCGGACACCGGCGAAGTGCTGTCGGGCGGTAACTTCCACGCCGAGCCGGTGGCGTTTGCCGCGGACAATCTCGCGCTGGCCGCCGCCGAAATCGGTGCGCTCGCCGAACGACGCATCGCACTGCTGATCGATTCGACACTCTCCGGCCTGCCGCCGTTCCTCGTTCGCGACGGCGGGGTGAACTCGGGTTTCATGATCGCCCACGTCACGGCCGCTGCGCTCGCCTCGGAGAACAAGACGCTGGCGCATCCGGCTTCGGTCGATTCGCTGCCTACCTCGGCGAACCAGGAAGACCATGTGTCGATGGCGACGTTTGCTGCGCGCAAGCTCGGCGACATCGCGGAGAACACCGCCAACATCCTGTCGATCGAACTGCTGGCCGCCGCCCAGGGCGTCGACCTGCGCGCGCCGCATCAGACCAGCCCGAGCCTGCAGCATGTGATGAACACGGTGCGCCACGAAGTCGCGCACTACGAGCTCGATCACTACTTCGCGCCGGATATCGCCGCGATCACGCGTCTCGTGCAAAGCGGCACGATCGCCGCGCACAGTCCGTTCGCGTTCCCGTCGGAACAGTAAGCTGGCGCATGGCATCCACGGCACCCAGGGCAAACCCAGCATGAACGCACCGGCCTATCAGGGGATCAAGGACTTCATCCTCGCCCGCATCCACGCGGGTGAGTGGGGTGAGGGCGATCAGGTCCCTTCGGAAAACGAGCTCGCCCGCGAGTTCAACGTGGCGCGCATGACGGTCAACCGTGCGCTGCGCGAGCTCACCTCCGAGCAGGTGCTTACGCGGGTGCAGGGTTCCGGCACCTTCGTCGCGCGGCCGAAGTACGAATCGACGCTGGTGGCGATCCGCAGCATCTCGGATGAAATCGTGGCGCGCGGTCATCGCTACCAGGCGAAGGTGCTGCATATCGGCGCGGCGATTGCCGACGAGGCGCTCGGCGACGAAATGCAGGTGAGCGCCGGCAGCCCCGTGTTCCATTCGCGCGTGCTGCATTTCGAAAACGACGAGCCGGTGCAGCTCGAAGAACGCTGGGTCAACCCGGCAGTGGCGCCCGAGTACGCGCTGCAGGACTTCACCAACACCACGCCTAACCAGTATCTGGTGCGCGTCGCGCCGCTGCAGCGTGTCGAGTACCGCATCGAGGCGTCCGTGGCGGATGCCGACACGCGGCAACTGCTGACCATGGACGAGCTCGAACCGTGCCTCGTGCTGCATCGGCGTACGTGGTCGCAAAGCCTTGTGGCTTCGGTCGCCAATCTGTGGCACCCCGGCAGCCGTTACCGCTTCACCGGACATTTCTGAATTCACTTTTTCCGATCCGAGCTTCTTACCTGATTACCAAGCACTTTCCAGCCTCCGAGAGCCACCATGAACAACCCCAAGCACATCGATCCGCGTCTCGACCCGACCCGTACGATCCGCGCCCCGCGCGGCGCCGACAAGACCTGTAAGAGCTGGCTCACGGAAGCCGCTTACCGGATGATCCAGAACAACCTGGACGCGGAAGTCGCCGAGCATCCGCATGCGCTCGTGGTGTACGGCGGCATCGGCCGTGCCGCGCGTAACTGGGATTGCTACGACCAGATCCTCGCCACGCTGAAGGATCTGAACGACGACGAAACGCTGCTGATCCAGTCGGGCAAGCCGGTCGGCGTGTTCAAGACGCATGCCGATGCGCCGCGCGTGCTGCTGGCGAACTCGAACCTCGTGCCGCACTGGGCGACGTGGGAACACTTCCATGAACTCGACCGCAAGGGCCTGATGATGTACGGCCAGATGACGGCGGGTAGCTGGATCTATATCGGCAGCCAGGGGATCGTGCAGGGCACCTACGAGACTTTCTTCTCGGTGGCGAACCAGCATTTCAACGGCGACCCGAAGGGCCGCTGGATCCTGACCGGCGGCCTCGGCGGCATGGGCGGCGCGCAGCCGCTGGCTGCGACCATGGCGGGCTTCTCGATGATCGCCGTCGAATGCGACGAGACGCGCATCGATTTCCGTCTGAAGACGCGCTACGTGGACCGCAAGGCGAAGACGCTCGATGAGGCGCTCGCCATCGTCGAAGAAGCGAAGCAGACCGGCAAGCCGGTCTCGGTCGGCCTGCTCGGCAACGCGGCGGATGTGTTCGCCGAGTGCGTCGCGCGCGGCATCACGCCGGACTGCGTGACCGATCAGACCAGCGCGCACGATCCGATCAACGGCTACCTGCCGCAAGGCTGGAGCGTGGCAGAGTGGCGCGAGCGTCAGAAGACGGCGCCGGACAGCATCGTGACGCCCGCCAAGCAATCGATGGCCAAGCAGGTGCAGGCCATGCTCACGCTGCAGGAGCGCGGCGCCGCCACGCTCGACTACGGCAACAATATCCGCCAGATGGCGCTGGAAATGGGCGTCGCAAACGCCTTCGATTTCCCGGGCTTCGTGCCGGCGTATATCCGGCCGCTCTTCTGTGAAGGCAAGGGCCCGTTCCGCTGGGTCGCGCTGTCGGGCGATCCTGAGGATATCTACAAGACCGATGCGAAGGTCAAGGAGCTGATCCCCGACGATGCGCACCTGCACAACTGGCTCGACATGGCGCGCGAACGGATTGCGTTCCAGGGGCTGCCGGCGCGGATCTGCTGGGTCGGCGTGAAGGATCGCTATCGCCTCGGCCAGGCGTTCAACGAGATGGTGAAGAACGGCGAACTGAAGGCGCCGGTCGTGATCGGCCGCGATCACCTCGATACCGGTTCGGTGGCTAGCCCGAACCGCGAAACCGAATCGATGAAGGACGGCTCGGATGCGGTCAGCGACTGGCCGCTGCTCAACGCGCTGCTGAACACCGCAGGCGGCGCGACGTGGGTGTCGCTGCACCACGGCGGCGGGGTGGGCATGGGCTTTAGCCAGCACTCGGGCGTGGTGATCGTCGCTGACGGTACGGACGAGGCCAGCAAGCGGCTGGGCCGCGTGCTGTTCAACGATCCCGCTACCGGCGTGATGCGTCATGCGGATGCCGGTTATGAACTCGCGCAGCAAACCGCGCGCGATGTGGGTCTTAACCTGCCGATGCTGGGCCGTTGATCGTGACGCAGCGGAACTCGGCTGAGACGTTCGATACGGCGGTAGCGGATGCCGCTGCGGGGGCCGTCGGAGTTGCACGCGTTGCGGCTGCGGCATCAGCGACGGCCGCAGCCACGACCGTGCTGCGCGGCGCCGATCTCGTGGCGGCGCCGTGGAAGAACGGCGGCGGTGTCACCCGCGAGGTGACGGCTTATCCGCAAGGCGCGAGCTTCGACGCGTTCCTCTGGCGTGTGAGCATTGCTGATGTCGCGCAAGCGGGGCCGTTCTCGCGCTTCGAGGGTATCGACCGGACGCTGGTGTTGCTCTCGGGTGCGGGTATGCTGCTCGATGAGGCGAACGGGCCGACCCACGCGTTGACGCAACCGCTCGAGATGGCGCGCTTTGCCGGCGAGACCGCAATCGACGCGCGGCTTGTCGACGGCGCCACGCGCGATTTCAATCTGATGGTGCGGCGCGGTGCGGCAACGGGCGAAGTCGAGATATGGCGAGGTAAGGGCGAAGCGGGTTCCGCGCCGTCGCGCGAGCTTTCCGCTGACGTCGTTTTGCTGTTTTGCGCCACGGGTTCGGTGGAGGTGACGTTAGGCGATGCCGCTGCGATCACGCTCACGACCGACGACACGCTGCGTATCGAGGCGCCGCAGGCGCTCGCCTGCAAGCTGGGTGGCGCGGGAGCGTTGCTCGCCATCCGCCTTCACTACGCCTGAATTCACGGACCACAACCAGCCAAACTGCGACGAGCACGCGATGAAGCAAACCGTCTGGCACCACCTCAAGCTCTGCCCGCAGGGCGATCCGCAGCACACCCTGGCCGATGCCGCGCTCGCCGTGCGCGACGGCCGCATCGCATGGCTCGGCGCAGCCAGCGACTTGCCCGCCGAATACGCCGCCTGGTCGCGCGAGGATCTCGGCGGCGCGTGGGTCACGCCCGGTCTCGTCGATTGCCATACGCATCTGGTCTACGGCGGTCAGCGTGCCGACGAGTTTGCTCAGCGTCTTGCCGGCGTCAGCTACGAAGAGATCGCTCGGCAAGGCGGCGGCATCGTCTCGACGGTGCGCGCCACGCGCGCCGCCGACGAAGCGAGCCTGTTGCGCCAGGCGGCGGTGCGGCTCGAACCGCTGCTTGCCGAAGGCGTCACCGCCGTCGAAATCAAATCCGGCTATGGCCTCGATCTCGCGAGCGAGCGCAAGATGCTGCGCGTCGCGCGCCGTCTCGGCGAGCAGTACCCGGTGTCGGTCTATACGACCTTTCTCGGCGCGCATGCACTGCCGCCCGAGTTCGCCGGCCGGGCCGACGACTACATTACGGAAGTGTGCGAGCGCATGCTGCCGGCGCTGGCCGACGAGGGCCTGGTCGACGCGGTCGATGTGTTCTGCGAGCGCATCGGCTTTTCGCTCGCGCAAAGCGAACGCGTCTTCGCGGCGGCCGAGCGTCACAAGTTGCCGGTGAAGATGCATGCCGAACAGTTGTCGAACAGCGGCGGCACGGCGCTGGCGGCGCGTCATCGCGCCTTGTCCGCGGATCACCTCGAATTTCTCGACGAAGCGGGGGTGGCCGCGATGAAGGCGAGCGGCACGGTGGCGGTGCTGCTGCCGGGCGCGTACTACTTCATCCGCGAGACGCAATTGCCGCCGCTCGAGCTGCTGCGCCGTTACGAAGTGCCGATCGCGATCTCCACCGACAGCAACCCCGGCACCTCGCCCGCCACCTCGCTGCTGCTGATGATGAACATGGCGACCACGCTGTTTCGCATGACCGTGCCCGAGGTGCTGCAAGGCGTGACGCAGCACGCGGCGCGCGCGCTCGGCCAGGCGGAGCGCCACGGCACGCTCGCGGTCGGCCGGGCGGCCGATTTCGCCGTGTGGTCGGTCGATACGCTGGCCGAACTGGCTTACTGGATTGGCCGTCCGTTGTGCGCTCGCGTGGTGCGCGCGGGCGAGACGGTCTATACGCGGCCTGACGCCGCGCAACAATTATCGGGTGCCCGGCGTGGTTGAGCCAGGCTTCATGCCCACGTCGAATCCCAGCAAGGTCTGAAGATGACTGACTTGAAGCAAGCGCCGGCTACGTCGTCCAACCATCCGTCCATCCACGCGTCCTCTCACGCATCCGCGCCGGCAACGAAGCGCGCCCTGTTCGCCGAGCATGCCTACCTGCCCGAAGGCTGGCGGCGCAATGTCCTGCTGCAGTGGGACGCCACCGGCATGCTGACGCATGTGAGTCCTGACAGCGCCGCCTTGCCGGCCGATGTCGCGCACGCCGCCGGTCCGGTGTTGCCCGGCATGCCGAATCTGCATTCGCATGCGTTTCAACGCGCGATGGCGGGCCTGACCGAATATCGTGCGAACGCCACCGACAATTTCTGGAGCTGGCGCGACCTGATGTACCGCTTTGCCGCGAAGATCACGCCGCAAGGGCTCGCCGCAGTCGCTCAGTGGCTGTACATCGAGATGCTGAAGGCGGGTTATACGTCGGTGTGTGAATTCCACTACGTGCATCACGCACATGACGGCAGCCGCTACGGCAACCCGGCCGAGCTGGCCGAGCGGGTCGTGGATGCGGCGCAGGCGAGCGGCATCGGCATGACGATGCTGCCGGTGCTGTACCAATACAGCGGCTTCGGCGCCCGTGAGCCGCGCGCCGACCAGCAGCGCTTCATCAATACGCCCGAGAGCCTGCTCGATCTGCTGGGCACGCTGCGCGCGGCACGCCCGGAAAACACAGCTTTGCGTTACGGCGTCGCGCCGCATTCGCTGCGGGCGGTCTCGGAGAGGTCGCTGCGCACGCTGCTCGACGGTCTCGATACGGACTTGCCGGGCGCGCCGGTGCATATTCATATCGCCGAACAGACTGCGGAAGTCGACGCATGCCTCGAAACCGAAGGCGCGCGGCCGGTGCAATGGCTGCTGGAGCGTTTTCATGTCGATGCCCGCTGGTGCCTCGTGCACGCGACCCACGTCGACGCGGATGAAACCCGCGCGCTCGCGAGCAGCGGCGCGGTGGCAGGTCTGTGTCTGACCACCGAGGCCAATCTCGGCGACGGGATTTTCCCGGCGCACGCCTACCTCGATCAACAAGGGCGCTTCGGCATTGGCTCGGACAGCCATATCGGCGTCGACTGGCGCGCCGAACTGCGCCTGCTCGAATACGGTCAGCGTTTGTCGCGCCGGCAGCGCAACGTGCTGGCCTCGGAAGATGCGCCGTTTGTTGCCGATCGCCTGTTCGCCGCCGCGCTCGACGGCGGCGCGCATGCCACCGGCCGGGCGGTCGGCGGTCTGAGGGCAGGGCAGCGTGCCGACTGGCTGGTGCTGGATGCGGCACACGCGAGCATTGCCGAACACGCCGCGCAATCGTGGTTGTCGGGCGTCGTATTCTGCGAGCATGGCGAGACGCCGATTCGCGACGTCTACAGCGGCGGCGAGAAGGTCGTCGACAATCGCCGGCATCGCGATGAAGAGCGTGCGTATGCGCAGTATCGGGCGGCGCTCGCCGAATTGCTCAAGTGAGCTGCGTCACTCTTGCGCCGCTCAGTTACGCCGCTGCGCGACTCGGGTAAGCTGCTGCAATCACACCTCCGATCCCACTGATTCCGGACTGACATGACTGCTTCGAACACTCCACCGGTTTTCTCGCTGCACGAGGGAAGCCTGCCGCTACTGATTTCGATTCCCCACCTGGGTACGCGCATTCCCGACGACATCGCCGCGACGATGACGCCCGCCGCCCTGCGCACCGAAGATTGCGACTGGCATCTCGATCGCCTGTACGCCTTTGCGCGCGACCTCGGCGCCTCGATCCTGACGCCGAGCCTTGCGCGCTACGTGATCGATCTGAACCGCCCGCCCGACGGCGCGAATCTTTACCCAGGGCAGGACACGACGGGCCTGTTGCCGGTCGACACCTTCGACAAGGAGCCGCTGTACCTGGATGGGCACTTGCCGGACGAGGCCGAAGTCGCGCGCCGCCGCGAGATCTACTGGAAGCCGTATCACGAGGCGCTGGCCGCTCACCTGGCAGAGTTGAAGGCGCGCCATGGCAAGGTGCTGCTGTGGGAGGCGCACTCGATCCGCTCGCACGTGCCGCGTTTCTTCGAGGGACGCCTGACGGATTTCAATTTCGGCACCTCCAACGGTGCGAGCGCCGCAGCGGGGCTGGCGGAGGCGCTTGCCGCGATGGTCGAGCGTCACGGCGGCTACACGGCGATCGCCAATGGACGCTTCAAGGGCGGCTACATCACGCGCCAATACGGGCAGCCCGCCGAGGGCGTGCATGCGGTGCAGCTCGAATTGACGCAGATTACGTATATGGAAGAGCAGATGCCGTATGCGTATGACGAAACGCTCGCGGCACAGGTTCAGCCGCTGTTGCAGGCGTTGGTGAAGACGGCGCTGGAGTATGTGGCGGCCGCTTGAGCGGCATGTTGAAGAAGACGCGCCGGAGCCATATTACGGCCGCATGGGGCGCGCTTTAGCGCCCGAGTGCGGACGGCATACATGGCATGGACCGAGCCGCGTGTGCCGGCGCGGTGGCGCTGAGCGCGACGACGAGCGCCGCCGCGCAGGCAAGAATCGCGTTCTTCGTCATCTTTCCCTCTTTTCATGGGTGAGGCGCAATCCCCTCATCGGCACCTCATGAGCACAATGCGTGCCGCATAGGTGTGACCCATGCCGCGCTCCCCGTTCTATTGGCGTTGCGGCGCCATGCCCCGCGTGGCGCGCTGCGCCGCGGCGAACTCACCGCTGAGGAACGCCGCTGGGTGCAGCCTGTCAACACACAGGACATATGCGGCGCGACCCGCGTCCCGGCCAAACGTCACATGACGCCGGCCACCTGACGGACATACCGGTTGCGTGTCGCACGGCGAAGCGACTACCCTTTCATCACCACAATGACGCGCAGGCCGCGAGCCTCTGGAGACGTCATAGACTAATACTAATCGGGCGAGAAGAGATGGAAGACCCAGCAATGGAAGATTCCGACGAGTCCCTGCTTCCGATCTGGCGGGCAAATCTGGTGGTGCTGACCCAGGAGGTGGGGGCGGCCATGCGCCTTGCGCGGATGATGACGTTCTCTGCGAGCTACCTGAAACTGATGCTGTCCGGCCAGCGCGAATTCAGCGAGGAGTTCGTGCGCGGTGTCGAAGCGGTGACGGGCTTGCCGAACGGTTGGATGAACACGCCGCACGAGGTGCACGAGATTCCCGCCAACGCACGCGAGGCGATCGATAACGAAATGCCGCTCGCGCGGTTTCGCGGCACCGCGCATCCGGCGCGTAAGAAATCGGTGTTGCGCCCGCCCGAGCCGATCTTCGGCCAGCCGGCGCCGGCGCGCCGCGCGGAGGAGGAGGCCTTCGATGCCGAGGCGCATCGGCGTCAGGTCCACTTTCGCCAGGTGCGCGATCTGGCGGTGCAGGACGTGCGCCGTTTCGAGCGGCATCTGGCGAGCCCGCCGGTCGAACTGGCCGCCCTGCGGGCCAAGATCGAGGACGTGATTGCCGCCGCCGAACTGGAAGACACCGATCACGCCGATCTTGCCGGCCGGCTCGAGCAGATCGAAAAACACCGCCATCTGCTGCTGCGGCATGTGGAGAAACTACAGGCACTGCTGGTTCGGTTGGGCGAAAGCGAGTGAGGTGCCGCTGGGCAAACGCCCGGAGCGCAAACAGCGGGCGTCGGCACCGCGTGGCGCGCTAGCACACGTACACGCGCGCTAGCATCCGCGGACAGCCACGTTGCCCCGTTACTTGCGCGTGCGATGCCGCTCGATCGCCAGCCGGCAGATCCGCTCGCACAGTTCGCCGAATGCGATGCCCCGCGCCTGTGCCGACTGCGGCAGCAGGCTGGTAGCCGTCATGCCCGGCAGCGTGTTGACTTCGAGACACCACAGCACGCCGTGGCTGTCGAGCCGGAAATCGGTCCGGCTATAGCCATCCAGTTTCAAGGTGCGATGCGCCCGCAGCGCGAGCGTCCGGGCGTTCTCTGCGATCTCTTCCGGCAGGTCGGCCGGAAAGATTTCGCGCACGGCGCCGGGCTGGTACTTTGCCTTGTAATCGAACACCGCATCCGGATCGATGACGATTTCACCCACGCTGAGGGCTTCGTCGCCGAGTACGCCGACGGTGATTTCCCGCCCGGCGACGAATTGCTCCAGCATCACTTCGCTGTCGTACGAGCCGGCCAGTTCGATCGCCGCGGCCAGTTGAGCGGCGCTGCGCACGACGGAAAGGCCGACGGTCGAGCCCTGGCTGTTCGGCTTGACGACGAGCGGGTATCCGAGTTGCGCGCCGGCGGTTTCCGCGTCGACCGGCGCCATCAGCCAGCGGGCGGTGGGAATGCCCGCGCTCACGAACAGCCGCTTGGAGATGTCCTTGTCCATGGCCATCGCGCTACCCAGGTGTCCGCTGCCGGTATACGGCAGTTCCGCGAGGTCGAGCATGGCCTGAATCGTGCCGTCTTCGCCGGTGCCGCCGTGCAGGGCGACGAATACCACGTCCACGCCGGCCAGCGTCGCGGCCTGCAACGCGCTGTTCTGGCCCGAGCGGATCATCGCCAGCGCTTCGGAGGCGGGCGGCGCTTCATTGACGCGGGCGCTGAGAAAGCGCACTTCTTCCTCGCCGCTCAGCAAGCCGCGCGATGTGTCGATGGGCAGCACTTCGTGTCCCGCCGCGCGCAACGCGCGCACGACTTGCGCGCCGCTAGCGATCGAGACTTCGCGTTCCTCGCTGGTGCCGCCGAACAGGACGGCAATCTTGAGCGGGCTGGTTTGCATATCGACGGGCCTTCGGTTTGTGGGTGTGACGGGGGAGGTTGGGAGTAACCGGTGGCGCGAAATGGTCAAGCGCACGGCGCGTTATTTTACAGGCGTCCTGCGCTACCGATGCGTATTCCACGCTGCAGAGTTTGCTTTGTGCTTCATCGCGGATCTTGCCGCGAAGCTCGCCTCCAGCCTCGGATATTTTCCCGGATCTCGCTTCCAGCCTCGCGCCTTAGATCCGTCCTCATATCGCGCCATCACGGACTGCCTGGCGACGCGCCTCACAACCGCAGTTCGCTCAGGATTTGCTCAGCGAGGAAATCGCAGGGCGGACGGTTCGAGCGGGCGCTGCGCGCCAGCACGATTTCCAGTTCGGGCAAGACAGGCAGGCCGTGCGCGCGGCCCAATTGCAGAAAGTGCCCTGGCATCGCGCAACGCGCGAGCGGGGCGATCGCGAGCCCAGCCTCGACCATGCTGAAGAGGCCCATCAGACTCGGGCTTTCATAGGAGGTGCGATAAGCGATCTTCGCCCGCTCAAGGGCGTGAATCGCGTTGGCCCGCGCCAGGCTGCCGGCGCCGAACAGCGCCACCGGCAACGGCCGCTCTTTCCAGATCTCGCGCCCGCTTGCCACGGCGCCGGCCCACACCATCGGTTCGAAGCGTATAAAGTCGCCGCTCAGATTCTTCAGGCGCGTCACGCAGGCGAGATCGATCTTGTTGTCCTTGACGAGCGGGGCGAGCGCGTGACTCGGCAGGCCGATCACCTGAATCTCGACCTTCGGATAGCTCGCCGAGAACTTGCGCAGTACCGCGGGCAGCAGCGAGGCCGCGTAATCGTCCGGCACGCCGATGGCGACGCGCCCCTTCACCTCGGGATGCACCATCGACGCCCACGCTTCGTCGCGCAAGGCCAGCATGCGACGTGCATAGGCGAGCAGAACCTGGCCGTCCGCCGTGGGCGTGACGCTGCGCGGGCCGCGCACGAACAGCGGCTTGCCGAGCGCGTTTTCCAGCGTGCGGATCTGCATGCTGAGCGCCGACTGCGAGCGGTGCACGAGCGCTGCGCCGCGCACGAAGCTGCCGGCATCGGCGATGGCGACGACCATCGACAGCACGTCGAGATCCAAGGTTTTCATAGGTATCAGAAAAGCTGATCGAAACGTTCAATATAACGCGTTTGTCTGAACGCATGGGGCTCGGCATACTGGCCTCGCTGCTGAGTGGCCGGGGCTTTGCCCGCTGCGGCCGCCTTTCTCAAACGATGCACCGCACAACGAGCGGAGACCTTCACGATGCCGATGACTTACGACGACTTCAAGCAACTGGGCATGCGCCTCGACATGTCGCGCGGCAAGCCCGCGCCCGAGCAGCTCGACCTCTCGCGCGCCTTGCTCGACGAGGCGGGCACGGTAGGTTTTGTGTCGCGCGACGGCATCGACTGCCGCAACTATGGGCACGGGCTTGGCTTGCCCGAAGCGCGCGAGCTCGGCGCCGAACTGCTCGACGTGCCGGCCGCGCAGGTGGTGGCGGGCGGCAATTCGAGCCTCGAACTGATGCATGACGTGCTGGCGTTCGCGATGCTGTTCGGCGTGCCGGGCGGTACGGCCTGGCGCAAGCAGGACGATGTCGCCGTGCTGTGCCCAGTGCCCGGTTACGACCGGCACTTCGCGATCTGCGAGGCACTCGGCATCCGCATGATCAACGTGCCGATGCACGACGACGGCCCGGACATGGACTTCGTCGAAGCGCAGGTGATGCACGATCCCGCCATCAAGGCGATCTGGTGCGTGCCGCTCTACAGCAACCCGAGCGGCGCGATCTACTCGGCCGAGGTGGTGCGGCGTCTCGCGGCACTGCCGGCCGCCGCGCCGGACTTCCGGCTGTTGTGGGACGACGCCTACCGCTTCCATCATCTGACGTCGCAGCGGCACACGACGCCCAACATACTCGACGCTTGTGCTGCCGCCGGGCACGAGGACCGCGCGCTGGTGTTCGCCTCGCTCTCGAAGGTGACCTTCGGCGGCGGTGCGATGGCGTTTCTCGCCGGCTCGCCGCGCAATGTGAGCTGGTGGCAGCAGCGCGTCGCGCTGCGCACGATCGGGCCGGACAAGCTGAACCAGTTGCGTCATGTGCGCTTCCTGCGCGACCGCGCCGGGCTCGAGCGGCTGATGGAGCGGCATCGTGCGATCGTGAGCCCGAAATTCGCGGCGATCGCGGCGGCGTTCGGCGAGCACCTCAGCGGGCTGGACGGTGTGACGTGGAACGAGCCGGCGGGGGGCTACTTCATCAGCCTCTACACGCCACCGGGGTTCGCGAGGCGGACCGTTGCGCTTGCCGCTGAGGCCGGCCTCGTGTTGACGCCGGCGGGCGCGGCCTATCCGTATGGGCGGGACCCCGAGGACCGGCATCTGCGCATTGCCCCGACTTTCCCGGCGCTCGACGAGGTGCGGCTGGCGGCGCAGGGCATTGCGCTGTCGCTGCGGCGGGCGCTGGAGGAAGGTGCGGTTGCGGAGTAGTAGCCGGGCGTGCCGAACCGAGGCGGGCCGCAGGCGCCTTGGGCATACGCGCGGCCTCGCACAAATACCGCGTGATCCGTAGACGGCATCGTGCGTACGCGGCATCGCGCATGCACGACGTTGTACATGCATGGCCCTGCACCATACCCGGCGCTGCGCGCGCCCGGCGTTTTGCTGCCGCCGCGTTTTGCGGTAAAAGGGAGCGCATGACCGATCGCTCCCGACTGATTCCCGTTATCGTCGCCTGTCCGCTGTTCCTGCAGAATCTCGACACGTCGATCATGGCGACGGCCTTGCCGTCGATTGCCCGCTCGCTGCAGGTTCAGACGCTGCATCTGAATCTGGCGATTACCTCCTACCTGCTCAGCCTCGCGGTGTTCCTGCCGGCGAGCGGCTGGCTCGCCGACCGCTTCGGCGCACGCCGCGTCTTCTGCGCGGCGATTGCGCTGTTCTCGCTGGGTTCGGCCCTATGCGGACTGGCCCAGTCGCTGCCGCAACTGGTGCTGTTCCGCGTCCTGCAGGGCATGGGCGGGGCGATGATGGTGCCGGTCGGACGGCTGATCCTGCTGCGCAGCGTGCCGCCCGCGCGGATGGTGGCGGCGATGGTGTGGTTCACCGTGCCGGGCGCCATCGGCCGGCTGGCCGGGCCTTTGCTCGGCGGCCTGGTGGTGACGATTACCTCGTGGCGCTGGATCTTCCTGTTGAACATCCCGTTCGGCGTGCTGGGCGTGCTGATGGCGCTGAGCTTCATCGACGATAGCCACGAACCGGTCTACGAGCGCTTCGATCTGACCGGTTTCATCCTGCTGTCGAGCGGGCTCGTCGGCCTCGTGAGCGGTCTCGATACCGCAGGGCGCGGACTGGTGCCGCAGGCGGTGACCTTCGCGCTGGCGGGACTCGGCGCGCTGTCGATCTTCGCCTACTGGCGCTACAGCCGCCGGATCGACGATGCGATCATCGATCCGGGCCTGTTGCGCTACAAGGCGTACCGGACCGCCGTGGTGGGCGGCATGCCGCTGCGCATCGCGATTGGCGCCTCGCCGTTTCTGCTGCCCTTGATGCTGCAGCTCGGCTTCGGCCTGTCGCCGCTGCAATCCGGCTCGCTCAGTGTGGCGACGGCAGTCGGTTCGCTCAGCGTGCGCGCGGTGATGCAGCAGGCGATCCGGCGCATCGGCTTTCGCACGCTGCTGATCGGCGCGACCTCGCTGACCGGCTGCTTTTACGCCTGCTACGGGCTGTTCCGGCCGAGCACGCCGCATCTGCTGATCTTCGTCGTGCTGCTGTTCGGCGGCTTGTTCAATTCTCTCGGCATGGTCACGCTCAATACGCTCGGCTACTCCGATATGCCCAAGCCGATGATGAGCCGCGCCACCGCGCTATCGAGCATGGCGCAGCAACTCTCGATCAGCATCGGCGTGGCGTTCGCCGCGTCGCTGCTGGCTCTGACCGCGCATCTGCATGGCGGCAGCGCGGCGCATCTGACGGCGCGCGATTTTTCGCCGGCCTTCGGCGTGGTCGGCGCGCTGACGCTCAGCTCGCTGTTGTTCTTCACCCGGCTTTCGCATGACGAAGGGGCGGAGTTGCGGCAGCGCTGAGGGCCGCGGCTTCGATCAGCGCGGGCGCCGCCGCGCCTGAAACTCCGCTTCGAGCGTCCACGTGATGCCGTCGGGCGCGAGCGCGACGCCGCTCCAGCGAAACGAGTCGGGCGTGATATCGGTGAAGCTCCAGCGGATCGGCGTGCCGTTCGCGTGCGTGCCGATCTGCACGACCTCCGCGCCGACGCGGCGGCCCACCAGTTCGTCGCGCTGGCCGGTGGCCGGGTTGAGATAAGTGATGCGCCAGGCGCGCAAGGCAGGATCCCATACACGTAGCGTGGTGCCGTACATCTTGTCCGCGACGGTGTCGGCGCCGTCCGGGTTGTACGCCGGCGTGTCCGGTTCGCTGCGCGGCGGCATGATCCACACGTCCTGCACCGCGAGTCCTTCCAGCACCCAGGCGAAGTGGATTTCGCCGCGCCGCCGCTCGGCGCGCACATCCTTGAGGTAATGAATCACGTCCATCTCCCAACTGCCGATCAGCCAGCCGTAGACGTCGTCGGCGGCGTCGATCGAGGCCGAGCGGCCGGGGGCGCACAAGGCAAGCGCGAAGCCGTGCGCCGGTTGCGTTTCCTGTGGAATCATCACGCGGACTCCTTCTATGGGCGAACAATCGTCGAGCGGCACATAGCGGCGCTGCGGCAAACCGGGTCGCGCGCCGATGTGCTACAACCACAATACCGGAGCGGACGAGGTGCGATCTTGGGGAAAATTGCCGCGCAGTTGCAGCAGGCGCTCGCGCAGCGCACGTTCGAAGGCACGCCTGGCCGCATCGTTGCGCGCCCGCTGGCCGAGGGCGACGGCTGGTCGGTCGCCGACGTCCTGTGCACGCACGGCCCGCGCGACCGGCCGTTCGAGGAGCAGCACGGCGGCACGTGCATCGCGATGGTGGTGGCCGGCGCGTTCGGTTATCGCTGCGCCGCCGGGCAGGCCTTGCTGACGCCCGGCGCGCTGATGCTCGGCGAGACCGGCATGTGCTTCGAGTGCGGCCACCGGCACGGCGCCGGCGATCGTTGCCTGTCGTTTCATTACGCGCCGGCGTATTTCGAGCGGCTGGCGGCCGATGCGGGCATGAGCGGCGGCGACCTGAGATTCCAGCATGCGCGGATTCCGCCGTTGCGCTTGCTGGCGCCGCTGATCGCTAGGGCTTGTGCGGGTCTGGTCCAACCCTGCGGGCCAGATGACGCTTCCTGGCACGAACTCGCTATCGACCTGGCTGCCGCCACGCTGCAGGCAGCCGGCGCGCTCACCCGGCCGGCTGCCGACGCCGGCACCGCTGCTGCGTCACGCGTCGCGCAGACCGTTTGGCTGATCGATGCGTCTCCGGAGGCGCCTCATACCCTGGGCAGTCTTGCCCGCGCTGCTGGCCTGAGCGAGTTCTATTTTCTGCGTACCTTCCAGCGCGTCACGGGCGTGACGCCGCATCAATACCTGCTGCGCGCGCGTTTGCGCGCGGCCGCCCTGCGGGTGGCGGACGACACGGCCAAAATCGTCGATATCGCGCTGGAATGCGGCTTCAACGATCTGTCGAATTTCAATTACGCTTTTCGTCAGGAGTTCGATGTAAGTCCGCGCGCATGGAGAACCCGTGGCGCACGCAGTCGGCGTGCGTCAGTCAAGGCGCGTGCAATATGAGGCGCTTCGCACGGCGCTGGTGTGCCGCCATGGCATGGGCGATCTGCGGCGCCTGCGTGGCGTCGGCGTCCTCGGTGGCCAGGGCGGACGGCAACGCAGACCCCCGGCCGTCGGGCGACGACCTCGCCCCGTCCACCATCGAACGCGACGTGCATTACTTCGTGATCCAGAAGGACGGATCGGTCGAGGAACACGACGACACCGTACTGCGTGCGAACACGACGAGCGGTGTCGACGACATCGCGCAGCGCTACGTCTGGTTCAACAAGGATATCGAGCAGGTGCAACTGCTCGCCGCCGAGACCATCGACGCGGACGGCACCGTGCATCCGGTCGGCGCGGACGGCATTCGCGACGTGCAGGAGCCGCGCTCGGCCGGCGCGCCGACCTTCGAGGACGGCGTCTTGCGCACGGTGATCTTCCCGGGCGTGGAGCCGGGCTCGCGGATCCATCTGGCGTTTCGCAAGACCCGCACCCGAGCGCTGCAGGCGGGCACGTTCGCGTACCTCGTCGAGCCGACCCGCGATCCGGTCGAACTGCAGCGGCTGATCTTCGATCTGCCCGCCGACGTGCCGCTGTACGCGGATGCACGCGGTTACGCGGCGCTGCCGCCGGTGACGGAGAACGGCCGCACGCGTTACGAGTTCGACTACCGGCACGGCCCGTATGCGCCGCTCGAATCAGGTGCGGTGGGCTATGAGACGTGGGGCGACCGGCTGATGGTCTCGACGGTGCCGGACTATGCGACCTTCGCCGCGCGCTACAAGGCCCCGGCAGTCGATCCCACCGTGAACGATCCGGCCATCGTGCAGCTCGCGCAGTCGCTGACGGCGGGAACCTCCGATCCGCGCGACAAAGCACGCACCCTGTACGACTGGGTGCGCCTGAATGTGCGCTACGTGGCGCTGTTTCTCGGCGAGACGGCGGCGGTGCCGCATAGGGCGATCGACATCCTGCGCAACCGCTATGGCGACTGCAAGGATCAGGTCGCGCTCTATGGCGCGCTGCTGGCGGCGCTCGGGATTCGCAGCGAAGCGGTGCTGCTCAACCTCGGCCCGTACTACAACCTGCCGGACGTGCCGGGCTACGGCGAAAGCGCCATCAATCACGCGATCGTCTGGATTCCGCAATTCTCGCTGTACGCCGACACCACCGCGGGCGGCATCGCGTTCGGTTATCTGCCGCTCGTCGTGATGGACCGGCCGGTGCTGCTGGTCGACGACGGCGTCATGTCGCGCACGCCGGCCGTGCAGCCGCGCGCGCGCTCGGTGCGCTTGCAGATCGACGTCGATGAGAGCGGGGCGGCTTCGTACGCGTACCGGGTCGAAGACGCGGGGGCCACGGCCGAACTGGAGCGCAACGTGTTCCGCCGCGCCACCCGGCAGCGCGCCCAGGCGATTGCCGCGAGCCGGCTGCTGCAAACCGGCTTGCACGGCACCGCGCATTTGCGCACCAGTGACGTTGCGACCACCGTGGGGCCGTTCACCACCACGATGCTGGGCACGCTGCAACACTTCACGTGGACTGACGGCACCACCGCCTTGCCGGCGCTATCGAGTTTCGCGGGAGGGATTGCAAGCCAGGTGCAGTCGTGGCTGGCCGAGCCGCAGCGTACCCAGCCGTGGGTCTGCGTGGGCGGCGACTTCGAGGAGACTTCACAGATCAGCTTGTCCGCCACCGTGCGCGTGACCGATCTGCCGGTCGATGCGAGCGTGCAGGACCGCTTCTTCGATTACGCCTCGCACTATGTGTTCGATCCGGCAACGCGCGTGCTGCAGATCACGCGCCGCTTGCACGCCGATTTCGGCCATCAGGTCTGCTCGGCCGATGAGTTCAACGAAGTGCAGGCGTCGCTCGTGAGGATCGAGCGCGATGCCTCGTCGCAGATGGTCGTGCGCGCGACACCGCCGGTTTACCGTTTCGCGCAGCCGAGCCGGATCAACGGCGCGAAGGCGAACCGGTACAGTCGCACGCTCGCGCCGAACAGCGTATCGAATACGCGTCCTTCGCAAAGTGCGACGCCGCTCGCGGCGATCAGCGCGACCAGCACGGCGCCGAGCATGTCGAGAGGGTAGTGCACGCCGAGATAGATGCGCGCCCACGCCATCGGCAGGCCGAGCAGCGCCAGTACGAGGCCTGTGACGCGAATCTGCGGCAAGCCATGCCGGCGATGCGCGGGCAACAGCAGACTGAAGGCGACCGCCCACCAGAGCGTCAGATGGTCGCTCGGAAACGAGGCATCGGGCGCATGCTGGAGCAGGTTGGTGCCGATGCCGAGGACGAAGGGTCGCGGATGTGGCCACACCACGCCGATTGCGTAGCTGATGAGACAGGCCAGCAAGGCGGTCAGCGCCGCGCGAAACGCCGCACGCCGCCACGGGCCGCGGCCGGCTAGCCACGCGGCGACGAGTCCGCAGGGAATGACCCAGATCAGGTATTCGGCGAAGAACATCGCCATGGTGACGAGTGCCGGGCGCGCCGGCAGGCTTGCGTTGACAATCAGGAAAAGTGAGCTGTTAAGGTGTTCGATGTAATCCATTGCATTCGGGCAAGCGGCGGCATCAGTCTGCCGGTTCTAGACGTGTCGCGGGCCATGCGGGTCTCGCCGTCATGCACGAAACCCACATGGCCCGCGGGGGCAAGCCTGTGAGACACGCCGCTTGCCGAAGGGTTCAGCCGGTCAGGCGCTCAGATGCTCAGATGTGCGCGCAGACCTACGGCTTAGCTGCCGCCGCCCTTGGTCACGATCGGCACCCACGTGCCGCCCTTGACCTGGTAGAGCGTGGAGCCGGCGTTCTTCAGCGAACCGTTCGATTCGAAGGCAATCGGACCGGTCACGCCTTCGAAGCTGATCGCCTTCAGCACCGGGCGATACACCGCGGGCGACGACGACTTGGCCTGCTGCATCGCCTTGATTGCCGCCCACGCCGCGTCGTAGCCGAACGGCGCATACGAGAGGATGTCGACGCCAAAGCGCTTCTTGAACTTCGCCGAGAAGTCCTTGCCGCCCGGCAACTGCGCGAGCGGCCGGCCGTATTCCCATGCCATCGCGCCGTCGGCTGCGTCGCCCGCCAGCTTGATGAACTCCGGATCCATCACGCCGCCGCCGCCCACCAGTTGCGCGGTGATGCCGAGCTGCTTCATGCGCTTGATGACGCCGGCGGCCTGGGTGTCGAGCCCGCCGAAGAAGATCAGATCGGCGTTGGCCGCCTTGATCGCGGTGAGCTGGGTGCTGAAGTCGACGGCCTGGTTGTTGGTGTACTCGTGCGCGACGATGTTGCCGCCGTGCGCCTTCACGGCCTTCTCGAACTCGTCGGCCTCGCCCTGGCCGAAGGCGGTGCGGTCGTCGAAGATCGCGATGCGCTTGGCCTTGGTGACCTCGACCGCGTAGACGCCCGCATTGCCGGCGTTCTGCGCGTCGGTGGAGATCACCATGAAGGTGTTGGCAAAGCCGCGCCCGGTAATGATCGGATTGGTGGCGGCCGGGTCGATCACCGGCGTGCCGGCCGTTTCATAGATCTGCGAAGCCGGAATCGTCGTGCCCGAATTGAAGTGGCCCACCACCACCGAGACGTTGGCGTCCACCAGTTTCTGCGCCGCCTGCACGCCGACGCGCGGGTCGGCCTGATCGTCCTCCGAGACGAGCTGGAAGTTGGCGACCTGGTCGCCCACCTTGATCTTTTGCGCGTTGGCTTCCTCGATGGCGAGCAGCGCGCCGTTTTCGAGGTCCTTGCCGTAGCCCGCATTGACGCCCGTCAACGGCGCCGCGAAGCCGATCTTCACCGGCAAGTCGTCCGCAAAGCCGGACAGCGGCGCGACTGCGAAGATCGCGCCCAACATCACAGCGAGGGGTTTCAGCGTATTGCGAAAACTCATGGTCTCTCCTTGCTTCGACAGGTTCAGTTATGAAAATCGAAAATCGCTAAGGGTGCAGCCGGCCAGGGCGGCCGGGTAGGGCTGTCATGTCACGCTGAAGCAGCGCCCCGCGCGGTCGACGCGAATACGAAGACGCAGGCGTTGGGGCTCAGGCTTTGCAATGAAATGTCAAGGGCGGCTCGATGCGTGCGGCGTGGTCTCCTTTAAATGGGGCCGAAGTGAGTGAGGGTACGAAGGATCGTACGCCGGGAACAATGATGGAAAACACCGGGAAGCGGGCGCTGCGGGCAAGCCCTGGTCACGTGCGCGGCTTCTTGCGTTTGCCCATCGGCATGGCGCGAATATAGAAAGCCAATTTGCGAGCGTCTTGGCAGTTCACGGCGCTTTGGATGAGAATTTCGGCATAGCCGCCGAAGCGGGCGGGCGACAGGCGGGTGTCAGGCGAATGGCGCGTGCCGATGCCGGCACACGTGAGAGGTCCGGCGCGAGACCGCCGGTTGAGCGGAAGGGAGGGCGGTGCGGGAGCGGCGGCGCCGCTTGGCGCTGACGGCCCCGTGTTACTGCCCGTTTACTGCTCGCCCTGCAATCGCAGCACTTCTTCGCGCAGGCGCACGAGCGGTTCTTTGGTTTCGTCGTCGGCCCAGGTTTCGAG
Source organism: Paraburkholderia sp. SSBN10T (assembly GCF_056619545.1). Classification (NCBI taxonomy): domain Bacteria; kingdom Pseudomonadati; phylum Pseudomonadota; class Betaproteobacteria; order Burkholderiales; family Burkholderiaceae; genus Paraburkholderia; species Paraburkholderia sp. SSBN10T. The sequence continues at coordinate 42,823 of NZ_JBWQQI010000015.1, read as the reverse complement.
ATCGTCGATGGCGCGCTGGCAGCCGTCGAGCACCAGGTCGAGATCGACCGGCACGCCGTTGGCGAGCGCGAACTGGAGGGTCTGTGCGAACTGCTGGCACTCGTCTTCGCCGTACGAGATGTCGAGATTGTCCGCGATCACTTCGGCGATATTGCTGCGGGCCTTGTCGTCGGCCGTCACCAGATCGATGATGCCGCGCGCCACCGCGGGCGAGTAGTAGAGCGCGATATCGAGCCATTGCGCCGGGTCGAAATCCGCCTCGCCGAACTGGTTCTCGAAGTACTCGATGGCTTCCTGTTCGTGCGTTTCGTCGGCATCGACGCTGATGCACAACTCCTCGAAATATTCTTCCCGCTCGCTGCGGATCTGACCGTCCATCTGTGCCTCGTTTGCCTGTAGCGGGTGCTTGAAAAGGACTGCGTGCACCACGCGGCACGCATTATAGGACGAGCCGCTGACAATCGCGCGCGCGTGCGGTTCGCGGCGGGATTGCGCGCGGATTGCAGCGCGGCGCTGCAATAGTGTGTTCCGTCCAGGGGGGATGCGCCGCGGCGCGCCGGTTGTTAGACTCGCGGGCCGCGACGCCCGGTGCAGGACGGCTGGTTTGCGGGGCGGCTTTTTGTTTGGACTTGTCTGGAGAAATACGATGAAGGGAGTGTGGTTTTCGCTTGTTGCCCTCGCGCTAGGCGTAGCGGGGGTGGTGAGCGTGGTGCCGACGATTGCGGATGCGGCCGGTTTGACGCGTGCCGGGGTGCTGGCGGTGATCGCTGGTCATGATTTTCCGGGCACGGCGCCGTTGGCTGCGAGTGGCGGCAGCGGTGGAGCTGGCGCCGTCAAATAAGGCTGTCGGATAGGGCCGTCAGATAAGCTTGTCAAGCAAGGCTGTCAGGCGAGGCTAGCAAGCAAGTCTGCCAAACAAGGCCGTCAAGCAAGGCATCACACCGTCTCGACGGTCCACGCATCGAACCACTCGCGCGGCTGGGCGATTTCGTCCTGCGCGGCGATCAGTTCCAGTTCATAGCGGCCCGCCTGCCAGGTGGCCTTCACCACCGCGTTCACCGCAGCGAGCGTATGTTCGAAGGCTACCCGGACCGGGTCGCCGAGCAATGTGCGGGCGACGAACACCGCGCTCGTCAGATCGCCCACCCCGACCGGCTGCCGCGCAAACGGATAGAGCGGGCGCTGGACCATCCACGCTTCGCTCGCAGTGACCACCAGCATGTTGAAGCGGTCCGCGAGACTGTTGCGGTCGAGCAGATGCTTGACCAGCACGATCTTCGGGCCACGGCTGAGCACCTCGCGGCAAGCTTCCACGGCTTCTTCGACCGTATCGATCTCGCGGCCTACCAGCCGCTGCAATTCGCTGTGATTCGGCGCCATGCCGTCGCTCACCTCGGGCATGGTGCGCACGAGAAACTCTTGGATGCCCGGTTCGACCTTGTAGCCGGTGGTGGTGCCCATCACCGGATCGCAGAAGTACCAGGCGCGCGGATTGGCCGCCTTGACGGCCTTGACGATTTCGATCACCGCCTGGGCCTGCTCGGGTGTGCCCAGATAGCCCGAGAGCACGGCATCGCAGCGCGGCAGCACGCCGATCGCGCCGATCCCCTCCACGAGGTCCTGCATCTGCGAAGCGTCGATGGCGCTGCCGGTCCAGTGGCCGTATTGCGTGTGATTCGAGAACTGCACGGTATTGAGCGGCCAGACGTTGACGCCGAGACGGCACATCGGGAACACCGCGGCGCTATTGCCCGCGTGTCCGAAGACGACATGTGACTGGATGCTCAGGACGTTTTTCATGATCGGTTTGCCGGCGCGATGGAAGGGGCGCCGTTCTTGACCGTTTGCGACCCAAGGTGCGTCAGCGCCTAGGTTCGCTTGCGGCCGGATTCGGTGTGCAATAAACAATACATGAGTTTTCGCGCGGCTGGCTTGATCCGGCCCCGTGGTGTTGCGCCGAGCCATCATTGCGCGCCTGACTGGCACGCGTCGGCACGTGTGGCGGTCCGCCGCCGAGCGGCGGCAGAGGAGGGGAGCAGGCGCCGGGCAGGGCTCGCCGGCCGGCGTCTGCCTCAGGTCAATTCGCGGTATAGCGCAAGATAGCGTTCCGCCGAGGCGCCCCAGCCGAAGTCCTGGTGCATCGCGCGCCGTTGGGTCGCCTTCCATTCGCCATGCCGCGCATAGAGCGCGAAGGCGCGACGGATCGCGGCGCCGAGCGCCTCAGGTTCGAAGCGCTCGAACGCGAAGCCGGTGGCCAGATCGTCGGCGAGATTTTCCAGCGACGCGTCGACCACGGTGTCCGCCAGCCCGCCCACGCGGTGCACGAGCGGCAGCGACCCATAGGCGAGTGCATAGAGTTGCGTGAGTCCGCACGGCTCGAAGCGCGACGGTACGGCGACCACGTCGCTGCCGGCGATGATGGCGTGCGCGAGCGCCTCGTCGAAACCGAGTTCGACCGCCACCGACTCGGGATGCGCATGGGCCACCCGTTGCAAGCCGTTTTCGAGCGCGGGATCGCCGGTGCCGAACACGACCAGTTGGCCGCCACGCTTGACGATCTCCGGCAGCGCGGCGAGCAGCAGGTCGAGGCCTTTCTGCTCGGTGAGGCGGCTCACCACGCCGAACAGCAGCGCATCGCTCTTGCTTGCGAGGCCGAAGCGTTTCTGCAGGGCGGCTTTGCAGGCGTGCTTGCCGGACAGCAGGGTCGAGGTGTAGTGCTCGGCGATCAGGCCGTCGGTCGACGGGTTCCACACCGAGTAGTCGACGCCGTTCAGAATCCCGGAGAGGTCGTGCGAGCGGGCGCGCAGCATGCCGTCGAGCCCGCCGCCCTGGGCGAGCGTCTGGATTTCACGGGCGTAGGTGGGGCTCACCGTGGTGATGCGGTCGCTGTAGTACAGGCCCGCTTTGAGAAACGACAACTGGCCGTAGAACTCGATACCGTGCATGCCGAAGAAGTCGGCCGGCAGCGCCAGTTGACCGAACTGGTGAGCCGGGAAAATGCCCTGATAGGCGAGGTTGTGCACCGTGAAGACGCTGCGTGCGACAGCCCGGCCATGCTGGCGCTCGGCCGCTTTCAGATAGGCCGGAGCGAGGCCCGCATGCCAGTCGTGCGCATGGACGATCTGCGGCGCCCAGGCCGGATCGAGCTGCTGCGCGAGTTGCGCGGCCGTCCAGCCGAGCAGCGCGAAACGTTGCGCGTTGTCACCGTACGGCACGTGCTCCGCGTCGAGATAGGGGTTGCCTGGCCGGTCGTAGAGCGAGTCGGCGCGGATCACGTAGACCACCAGACCGTTGGCCGGCAGCGTGCCCTGTTCCAGCGTCACCTGCGGCGCGTCGAAGCGGCGCCCCAGGCGGGCGACCGGGCGCAGGTCGGTGAGGCCCGCCACGACCGCCGGAAAGCCCGGCAGCAGAACCCGCACATCCGCACCACGCTCGATCAGTGCCGGGGGAAGGGCGCCCGCCACATCGGCAAGACCGCCTGTTTTCAGGAGGGGATACAGCTCGCTTGCGACGTGCAGGGCGCGAATCGTCATGGGCAATTTTCCGGTTGTGCTGAGCGTGAGCTCGGGTTTGCAGGTCGCCGTTCTACTGGTCCGCTGGCTTGCCCCTGAGCGCGTCCGGCGTCACCAGCACCACGCCGCTGTCGGTGCGGTAGAAGCGTTCAGCGTCGAGCGCCGGGTCTTCGCCGATCACCGTGCCGTCGGGGATCGTGCAGCCGCGGTCGATCACCACCCGGCGCAAACGGCAACTGGCGCCGACGGTGACCTGCGGCAACAAGACTGCCTCATTGATGTTACAGAAAGAATTCACCACCACATTCGACGACAGCACCGAGCGCGAAATCTGCGACCCGGAGATCACGCAGCCGCCGCAGACGATCAGGTTGGTGGCCGAGCCTTGCAGCCCGTTCATGTCGCGCACGAACTTGGCGGGGGGCAACTGCTGCTGTTGCGTCCAGATCGGCCAGTCGGGGTCGTAGAGGTCGAGCGTCGGGATGGTCGAGGCCAGATCGAGATTGGCGGACCAGTACGCGTCGATGGTGCCGACATCGCGCCAGTACGGCTCGACCTTCGGGTCCGACGACACGCATGACATGCTGAATGGATGCGCGATCGCATGACCTTGCGTGACCACACGCGGCAGGATGTCCTTGCCGAAGTCGTGATCGGTTTCGGCGCTGCTGATGTTCTCTTCCAGCAGCGTGTACAGGTAGTCCGCGTTGAACACGTAGATGCCCATGCTGGCGAGCGCCGTATCGGGCCGCCCCGGCATGGCGGGCGGGTCGGCCGGCTTTTCGACGAAGCCGGTCACGCGGCGGTTTTCGTCCACATGCATGACGCCGAACGCCACCGCGTCCATGCGCGGCACCTCGATACAGCCGACCGTGCAGTCCGCGCCGCTGCCGACGTGGTCGCGGATCATCCGCGTGTAGTCCATCTTGTAGATGTGGTCGCCGGCCAGCACGACGACGTATTTCGGCCGGATCGAACGGATGATGTCGAGGTTCTGGAACACCGCGTCCGCCGTGCCGCGATACCAGTGTCCGCCTTCCACGCGCTGCTGCGCAGGCCACAGGTCGATGAATTCGTTGAACTCGCCGCGCAGGAAACCCCAGCCGCGCTGCACATGCCGGATCAGCGAGTGCGCCTTGTACTGCGTGACGACTGCGATCCGCCGGATGCCCGAATTCAGGCAATTGGACAGCGCGAAGTCGATGATGCGGTACTTGCCGCCGAAGTGCACGGCCGGTTTGACGCGCTTGTTGGTCAGCGGGCCGAGCCGCGTGCCGCGTCCGCCCGCGAGGACGATTGCCAGGGTGGCGCGTTGCAGATCGTTGAGGCTTGCCGGAGTTTCCATGCTTTGTCTCCATTGTCGAGCGGAGTGGGCGCTTTAGCGCTTGCCCCGGTTCCATGCAACTTGGTTGCCGATCTCGTACCCCGGATGATGCTGGCTTTTTTTCTTATCGATTCTGGTCCAGATATTCGCTTCTGTCGCGCTGCCGTTGACAATTGTTTGCTATTTCTAGCACCGATTTGCGGCCTGCGAATAGTCTGGATTATGTGGATGCCCAACCTGTCGGTGTCCTGCGCAAGATCGCAGCCTGCCGTTCAGGCGTCCGTACGGAACGGCGCATAGCGTGGCGAATGGTGCGGCGCAATAGGAGGATAGGGGGCACGCGTGCCGGGCTCGCAGCAGGATTCGGATGGGAAACGTAAAATCGGCCGCTCGATTGCGCGGCGGCTGCGCTGCGCTCCGCTCGAGCCGCTTGGTCCGCCCGTGGACACTGCCTCGCTGAACCCGGATACGCCGGACCCTAACGCCTATGAATTTCAGCCGCCACAACCTGTTAGCCCTCGCGAGCGCTTGTGCGCTGGTTATCTCCGTTGCGTCCCACACGGCGTTCGCCGCGAGCGATAGCGCGGACAGCAATCTCGCGGCGGCGAGCACGGCGGCCGGCAACGACGGTCCCGCCTACGGACCCGAACTGCAAGGTTTCGACTATCCGGCGCCGGTCGAACAGTTCGACTTCACCTCGCAAGGCGTGGCTTTGCACATGGCCTATATGGATGTCAGGCCCGAGCATGCGAACGGCCGCACGGCAGTCTTGCTGCACGGCAAGAATTTTTGCGCCGCTACCTGGGAGCCGACTATCCAGCGCCTGAGCCAGGCGGGCTACCGGGTGATTGCCCCGGATCAGATCGGCTTTTGCAAATCGAGCAAGCCCAAGCACTATCAGTACAGCTTCCAGCAACTGGCGCGCAATACGCATGCGCTGCTGGCTTCGATCGGAGTGCAGCGCGCCACGCTGATCGGCCATTCGACCGGCGGCATGCTGGCGATCCGCTACGCGTTGATGTATCCGCAGGATACGCAGCAACTGGTGCTGGTTAATCCGATCGGGCTCGAGGACTGGAAGGCGAAAGGGGTGCCCTCGCTTTCCGTTGATCAATGGTATGAGCGGGAGTTGAAGACTACCGCCGACAGCATTCGCCGCTATGAACTGGCTACCTACTATGCGGGCCATTGGCGCGCCGACTATGAGCCGTGGGTGCAGATGCTGGCGGGTATGTATCGGGGGCCGGGCAAGCAGATCGTGGCTTGGAATTCGGCGCTGCTTTACGACATGATCTATACGCAACCGGTTGTGTATGAGCTGGGTGAGCTGCAGATGCCGACGCTGCTGCTGATTGGGCAGAAGGACACTACGGCGATCGGCAAGGATGCCGCGCCGCCGGAGGTGCGCGCGCAGATTGGCCATTATCCGGAACTGGGCAAGGCTGCCGCGAAAGCGATTCCGCACGCAACCTTGGTTGAATTCCCCGACCTCGGTCATGCGCCACAGATGCAGGATCCGCAGGCGTTTCATAAGGCGCTTTTGGATGGGTTGGCAGTGGTGTCGATGAACCGCTGAGCGTTCGAACGGGTTTCTGTCCCGTCGCCGTACTTCTGCGTCGTTCACCGCTAGGTGAAATTGCCTGAGGCTATTTTGCGGTTCTTCGCGGAGTTCCGGGGAGTTTGCTTGCGGACAGGTTGTAGTCGGCCATGATGAGTCATTCGTCGTCACAATTTTCCGGAGGCTCAGATGGCGGCTCAGCACGTGGAAGCAGTCGATGCTCGCTGAAAAATTCGAAGGGTTAGATAAGATGAGCGTTCTCAAAACTTCTGCGTCTGTACGTGCGGCCCCACATATATCGAAAGGTATGTGAAATAATCGCGAAGTATTTTTTTGGCGGCAATAGGCACGCCGGTAAATCGAAGAAGATGCGGTCACATTTTAGATTCTTTGCGGTGGAAGAACTCGGTTGCTGAATTTTCGGCCAAAAAACGATCGTTTAGAAACTAAGTCTGATGATACGTGTGCTAGCCAACGCAGATAAACGAAAGGTACAGAACCAACGTCTGAATTAACCTAGAATTATCAGAGATGGTCGCAGAAGGTTAAATTCAACTGATCGAACAAGTGGGTATTGGTGATCGAAAGTTGATCGACTAATATCAAATGGGCATGACCTTGCGACAGCTAAGCACGTTGGGTATGCATCAACCACACGCAATTAACGTCAGAATCGTAAGATTGTCGAGCTTCCTTTAGGCGCTTAATTGATCCTTGCCGCTGAAATGGACGGCACGTCCGTATGATCGCGAATGAGTTCGCGCGAGAAGTACTCATCCTTTTAATAACAAAGTTCTTCAAGTCGCAAACGAAGCGGGGGACGCGCCATGTTCAATCGCCTGTTCGTGATGTTGGTAATCGCACTGATATCTTCAAGTGCCTTTCCGCAAGACCAGCAGGTTGTTAGAGGCCAGGTTTCGCTGAGCAAAGACGAAGTAATCGCGGCGAAAAAGCTTGTGCTCGCTCCAGGCGCAGAGATCGTGACGAACGGTTACAACCTTCTGCTTAAGGCCCAGGAGATCACGGTTGGAGAGGGTGCGGCGGTGCGGGCGTTCGATTCCCCGGCCGCGGTCAACAGCGACGGAAGGGATGCGGGTACGTTGGTTCTGCGCGCGAGCCGCGTCTCCGGGTCACAATTGAGTGTCGATCTGACGGGTCAAAAAGGTGGGATACGGTCTATTCCCGACTACAGAGAGTATTCACCCTCTTCAGCGGCAGTTCAGGTGGTCTGCCCTCCCACCGGGCCAACCGCTGGAGGTGATGGTGGTGTGGCGACTGTTGACGTTTCAGAGGGAGGCAGCAAAGTTGTTGTGGCTGTGCAGGGTGGTCAGGAAGGTGAAATGCCCACGTTGCAGCGCAACGTGCAGGCAGGCTGCCCGTCACAAGTCGCGGGCGATGATAACAGTAGTGGTCTCGCGAACGGTCAATCTTCAACGGCAGGAAAGCCAGGTCACTTGGTCAATAGTGACGGTTATCTGACGATTTCGATTACAAATCGAAATGCCGCGCCGGGACTGGCGGAGTCTCTGATTCAATTGTCCCAACTGGCTCGCTCCGAAACGTTTGCCACATTGCGGCGTTCCGGCCAGCAAGCCGATACTGATTGCGAGTCGGTTGCGCGGTCGGACATCAGCGGCAGAACATTCGACCTGGCTCGGTGTGCTGCAGTCTGGCCGCCGCGCACCGAGGCACCCGAGATTAGAAAGTTCGAAAAGGCGTTTGCGGGGGACGTGAAACTCAAGGGCATTGATGCGTTCCCCGCGGTACAAGTTACGAGCTTTCGATATCAACAACGCTTAACTCTTAGCGAAATAACCAACAGGAGTGCCAATCAGGTCTACCGGGCCGACGCGCAAGGCGTGTACCAGATAACAGAAAAATATAGGAAAGTCCTCTGCAACCCGAATGTCACGTTCATTCCAGAAGCCGAATGCACTGTTAGAGTGAGTCCCCAGTTACCTGGTGCGGCGCCGGTCTTCTATGTCTCACAGACCGGTTACAAGATTCGGGCCCTCACCAAGATGCCCCGTATTTCCGTTGCCCAAATCGCCGAGAGGTTGCAAGGCCCCGTCGAGAACGCTATTTTCGGTCGAACGCCGCCACCTCACGGATCCGTCGCATTGCTTGTCAATATCACTCGTACGGAATCCAACGCAGTCTCGGAGGTGTCCGCGCTGGTTTCGGTCTCTCAAACGAATCCAGCCCGAACTGCTTCCGAATTGTGGAAATCGGCTGGCACTGCCCCGACGGACGTCGAGCTGGCCGAGAAAGACAATTCACCCGCGTTTCTGCTCTTCGATCAGATCAAGGATGATCGCTCGATGCAGCTTGAAGACTGGGTGAATACGTTTGAGACAGGCGTGCGATCTGCGACATCTTCCGGTTGCAAGTTTGGCCCAGCCACGGACTGGCACGTGGATGGAGCCGCGAGCGTCCTTTTCCCGAGGACAAGTGAGGCGCTATTTAGCCAAGGCTCGAGCGCGACAGGAGGGGTCAGTCCGGGCACGGTCAAGGGTTTCATCCTGACCGATCGCCATTTTATTGGCGATTCGGAATTCGATGACGGCCAGAAATGGTGGTTGTCCCCGAACTACGGCGACGGCCATCCGGTAGTCGGAGTCGTGGTGTTTAGCGACCCGTTTGCCGACGAGGAAGCGATTGATATGGACTCAGCCCTGCACATGTTGGATTCGAGCGAGTCGAGGCTGCTCGTCATGTCTGCGCACCAGAGTCGGGACGGAAGTCCCCCAGCTCGGTATGACAGTCAACCTTGGTATGTGACGGGGAGCTATAACTACAAGGGGGATTGCGATAAGAAGTATTGGCCAAGCTGTCTGGGGAGAAACTCTAGGGTTCTGGTGGTCGCACCTTCAGAAATTAGTACCGATGCTCCCAGAAAGGCGTCGCTGCTCTCCCCTGAGCTCGTTGCGCTAGGCGGATCCACCGTGAAGATTGCAGCACCCGGCAAGTCTATTCCGGTCTGGTCGCCTTGCGCTTCACAGCCGGTCGTGGTGAATGGTACCGCTGCGACGCCGAACTCAAATCAGTCCAGCTCAGGATTCCACAATGAAGACGGGTCGTCTTTCGCTGCCCCGATGGTCGCGCTTGTCCTTGCGCGAATGATGGAGATTGGTCCGGAAAGGTACAGTCAATACGCGGCGGCACCTGTGTGGCGCCTGCTTGCGACGGCCGATCCGTTCGTCAGGCCAGACGGTTCGATCAACCGTTCGGACGTTGCGTTTGGCGAACTCAACGCGGGTCGCGCGCTGCGTGGCATCACGGACGAAGAGACGGGCCCGGAGGGGAGGGCGACGGTCTATTTCAGAAGCAACGGTGCCGACGGAAATCTCAAGATCCAGTCTGCAGTTGTTTTGCCTTACCCGTGGACCGACGCAGACAAGAACGTCGAACCGCAAGGCAATCCCGTTCAATACGGCTTGGACAAATATGAACGTGGCGTGCTGGCATATCAGACGGTCACAGCGAATGGTGATTTTCATAATGAAAGAGCCCTGGATTTCCGGGATGTTCTTCGAATTAAAAGATCAACTTCGGTCGGGCCCCACGGCGAGTTATTGTTCGACATCTATTATCTAAAATCGAACGATGCAGGAACGGAGCGATTCGTTGACGTGTATCCTGCGGTCCGCCTCGGCGTGGGATCGCAAGTCGCCTTCCCGGGATTTTGCACGGAGGATGGCAGAACTAGCGGCCCCCTGTCCGGAGACGCTTCCGGTCAGGCTCGGCCAGCCTGCCTATATATGTGGGATACCACTTCTCAAGCTGGCTTCGTGCCCATCGATCTCAACGGGATAGAAGAGATCGTTGCTCCGCCAGCTCATCTTTGGACGCATTTCGTAAAAGGAATCCGACCCAAAGAGATCGCAGGGATTACTGGTAAGGATTCACCCTGGCGTGCTGAGTATTGCAAGGTTGGTCCGCGCCCGAAAATGATCTCAGTGCTGGCCAAGCTCGGACAGCCGACAAGGACGACATGCCAATGATCCGGATCCGCCGTCACTACTGGTGCGCACTTCTTTCGGCCGTCGCGCTCATGGTAGGCCACATTGCGCCTTCCTCGGCGCAGACGCCTCCCGTGGTCGATCCCGAATCTGTCGATGACCTGTTCACACAACCGCTGATAATCAGCGATAAATTCAACGGCGGTTACTTTCGCGCAAGCTTGACGAGCGCGGATCCAATTCCTGATGACTGGAATTTCAGTCTCGACGACGGGATGGGCCACACTCGCAATTTCAACCGGGCCAATATCAAGGCTTCGCTGATAGGAGTGCCCTCATCGCGCGAAATTTTGCTCGATCTACCCGCCATGCCTGGCAGCCGCATCACAGCGAGTTCGCAGCAAAAGAACCTCAAGTTATCCGTGGTCGCGCTCGTCCACTTTTCGCAAATGAGTCAACAGCAGATGATCAACAACGGAAGGATCGACATGTTCGATGGGGACGTGGACGGCACGATTAGGGCGCTTGGCCCGTCGTTCGGGCGACTCGAGATGCTTTCCTCAAGCGGTGCCATCTTAGGCGTCTGCACCGCGTTTCGTGTTCAGAGCACACTCTGGATGTCAGCCGCCCATTGTGTCGCGCGTTCGGATGAACGTGACGATGTGGCCCGCTGGCGGATTCAGCCGCTGGACTATATGGCTGAGGAGGGCGGCCCGCCTTATTGGGCAATGCCGATCGCAACAGGGCAGAAAGATGGCAAAGCCGATCCTTCCGCGCCGTTCGCGCCCGAAGATCTGGACTACGCGCTATTCAGCATGAGCGACGACCCTGGTGGTCGATCCCTCACACTCGCAGATAACGGTCCTCCGGCGGAGGGAACTTTGATGGACCTGCTTCAGCATTGGAACGGCGCATTCGGACCGCACGCCGGCAAGGGACGATCCACCGGCAAGGACTGCAAGGTGTATCACCGCTATGGCGCTAGAGATATTTCATATCCGGAGTTGTGTCCAAATGGATTCCAGCACGGTTGCAGTAGTGACGAGGGAGCTTCGGGAGGTCCGTTGATCGACATTACGACCCTCAAGGTTCTTGCGATTCATCTCGGCGGCGGACTGCCGAAACAGTTCAATTGCTCCATTGAAATTTCAACGGTGATCAAGAGTCTGTGCAAGTCCAACAACGCAATCGCGAAGGAGATAGGAAGGTGCCCATAATCTCGTACGTAAATGCAAAGTCCGTTGTTCCTCTTGCTTTGGCAACCACTATCGGAGGATGCGGAACTGGGGGGTATGTTCCGCCGGAAGCGCTTGCGCCGCCGACGGTCGCGTTCAGCAAAGATGTTGCAACCTTCGCCGCGGACGTCCAGAAGTATCAATTGACGCCTTATCCACGGTCAGTCAGGAGTGACCTGATCGCCGCGGTTGTTAGAAATACCGCGGAGACCAACGGCTGGACCGATGCAACATTCAGGCAAGGGCTCGCGACGCTCAATGTCGATACGTACTTATGTTTGCCGCGATATTCCGTTGAAAGAGTGTCCTCCAGAGTGCTTTATGTCGGCGCAGTAGCAAGCGCCGCGGGATCTCTCGAAAGCGCGCTCGGCGCCTCGTCTCCTCAAGCATCGACACTCTTGAAGGCGTTGGGGACCGACTACAGCATTTCTGTCAAAACACTACCGGTTCCGACAACTTTTGACGACTGGACGGCGGGTGACGAAGGCAAGAAATGTCTGAATCAAGTAACTCAAGGAGACCCCTACGTCACGCGCTCGTATATCGGAAAAGAATTTGCCTTGGCCGCGATTCCGGCTGCGGTCAGCTTGGTCGACACGGTTTGGTCAATCGCAAAGCCGGTCGTGACGAACGCCTTGAACAACGTCGACATCGAAAGGCGTAACGCTGCCGTTCGCGATTACTTCTCCAACCCGAGCAACGTACAGTTATTAGAGGACAATTTGGCAAAGACCGAGGTTTACCTGGATCGCGAATATAAACTGTCACAAACGCGCGCCTCGGGTAGAGCCGCGACTGCGGCACGGTATCTTCTGGACCCCAGCTCTCCGCACTGGAAATCTGTTCAATCAGTCCTTGGGACAGCGCAATGCAGGGTAGCCACCGCTGCTCTACATGCGAACAAGACCACGCCGGCAGGTGTCCGGTGCCTCGATTCAGCGATGGCCGCCTTGGCCCCAGCTCTGCAGTCGGCATTGGACACAGCAGACGCCTTTGACACTTCCATGGACTTACAAATGCCCGATCCAGGAGAGCGGCTGAGCAAGCAGATTAATACGCTGCAGTCGATTGCGCTTGGAAATCAGCCGCCGGCAGATCAACTGAAGGCACTATGGGCCGCCATGCTTAGGTATAGCGCGCTTTATGAAGCAGTTGGAACCGCTGATTCCGACGCGAATAAAAAGAAAATCACAGACGACTGGACGGACGTGAAGAAGTCTTTACAGTGAAGTAGCTTCTTGTGACACGCGAAACTGAGCGAGTGCGGCCACGCGCGAACGATTATGAATGCTGTCGGGATGAAGATTGTAGTGGCCGATGACCCGCGGACCCAAGCGGCGGTTGAACACCGGAAGCGGTCATTGTGACCAATAAAATCTTGTCGGCGGCTCCGGGTCGACTCGGGCCGGTCGACGTCGGCCCGGGTTCGGCCACGATCAGTGAACGTGAATCGTGCGCGTGGCGTGGCGGATGCTATCGTCGAGGCACGCGTCGATTGACGAGGCAGGCGTGAAGTGACCGGCATGCGTCAAGATGGCTTGTAGACGTTCGGTCGCAAAACCTCCATGAAACGCCATACGTTCCCGAGTTCGGTAAAGCCGAACTGCGCATAGAGGGAATGCGCGTCCGATGTCAGCAGCAGAAGACGACGAAGGCCAGAAAGATCCGGGTGTTGCATCACTTCGTGCATCAGCCATTTCGACAAACCTTTGCCCCGGTGCTCCGCCAGAATGAACACATCGGCGACGAGTGCGAACGTTGCCCTGTCAGTGACGACGCGAGCCAGGCCGACCTGCACCGCCGCATGATAGACGCCGAAGCACAGCGAATTAGCGATCGACTTTTCGACGACCTCTCGAGGTATGCCAGCGGCCCAATACGAATCTTCCGACAGAAACCTGAAAATCATTTCGTGGTCGAGGCGCGCTGCATCAGTCGAAATTTCGTATCCAGCGATAGTCATGGTCACAGTGCTGTCCTCGTGGAGTTGGCGATGGGCGACGAGCTTCGTCGGGTAACTATCAAGCCGCATCGATCGGTGCGCCATCGCCTGTTGGTGGCGCCTCCACCGTGAGTCAACCTGACTCCAGGCCCGATACGTCTATCGAAGATTCTGAAGGCGAGGCCCTTCGTTTGACATGTACAGTGCCTTTGCTCTTACCAACACAGTTGCATTCACCATGTGATACAGAAGGGCCGGCATTGAAGATGGAGCGCGTCTACGCGCCACAAGCGTAGCTAGTGGCGAACTGGTGCACCCCTCACCGAGTGTTGAATGGCCGCTGTCCCAACCAGGGACCGTCGCCTTACCCCCCCGACCTACGGTTGGCGACCGTGAACGTTGACGATATGAGGGTTCGCCCAATGCGCATTACGCGCGTGCATCGGCGTGGCGCAACTGGAACAGCGCCACAATGCCCGACAGGCCGTGCGCCTGCTCATTCAGCGTCGCCGACGCGGCGGTCGATTGCTCCACGAGAGCGGCGTTTTGCTGTGTCGCCTGATCCATCTCGGCGACACTTTGGTCGATCTGGCTGATGCCCGCGCTCTGCTCGCGCATCGCGCCGTCGATTTCGCCAATAACGCGATTGACACGATCGATTCCCGCGACGATTTCCTGCATCGCTGCGCCGGCTGCCTGGACTCGCTGTGCGCCCGTGCTGACGCTGGTCTCGGAGGCCTGAATCAGGTCCTTGATCTCGCGCGCGGCGGTGGCGCACCGCTGCGCCAGCGTACGCACTTCTCCCGCCACCACGGCGAATCCACGGCCGTTCTCGCCAGCCCGTGCCGCTTCGACTGCCGCGTTGAGGGCGAGGATGTTGGTCTGAAACGCGATGCTGTCGATCACGCCGATGATTTCGGTAATGCGCGCCGAGGACCTGGCGATATCGTCCATCGTAGTGACCGCGCTTGTCACGACTTCGCCGCCGCGCGCCGCCGCCTGGCTCGCCGAGGTGGCCAGCCGCGTGGCCTCCATCGCGGATTCGGCCGACTGCCTGACGCTGGCGGTCAACTGCGTGAGGGCCGCCGACGTGTTCTGCAGATTGCAGGCGGACGTTTCCGTGCGCTGCGACAGATCGCGGTTGCCCATTTCGATTTCGCTGGTCGCGGTTTTCATGTTCTCCACGCCGGCACGCACGTCCAGTAGCACCGTGCCGATCTTGTCGACAAACGCGTTGAACGACGCGGAAATCTGCGCCACTTCGTCGCGGCCGACCACCGGCAGGCGATGCGTAAGATCGCCACTGCCCGAGCCGATGGTATCCATGGCATCACGCACCTGCGAGAGGCTGCGGAACGAATGCGAGGTGAAGAACGCGGCGATGCCCACCGCGGCCAGCGTCAGCAGCACCATCGCCACACCCAGCGCTTGCAGGACGTTGGCCAGACCTGCCGTTGCCTCCGCCTTGTCTAGTGCGATCACCAGATACCAGTCAGTACCGTGCACCGGCTGCGCTTTGAGCAGCTTCGCGCCCCCGCCCAGATCGACTTCCATCGGCGCACCGGCTTGCGCGAGCGACGCCAGCGCGTCCGGCGTGAGTGCCGCGGAGATGTTGGTTGCCTGCTTGAGAATCAACTTGGCATCCGGATGTGCGATAACCTGGCCGTCGCGCGTCACCACGAAGGCGAGGCTCGAGGGCGTCGGGTGCACGGCGGCGACCACTTCGCGCACGCCGTCGAGCGGTACGGCGCCGCTCAACGCCCCGGTCGCTTCGCCGTTACGGATCATCGGCGCGGAAAACGACACATAGGGCACACCCGTCGACGCGTCACCGTACGGCTTCGTGACAATCAGTGTGCCGGCCGCGACGGCCGCCTTGTACCAGGGGCGCGCGGTCGGGTCGTAGTCCTTGGGTGTGGTGCTGCTGGTCGAGAAATAGGTCTTGTCGGTCCACCCGACTGTGGTGATCGGAAAGCCGTCCGCGGCACTCATATGCTTGACGAAACCTTGCGGATCCCCGTGCTCGACTTCCTCGGCGGTGACCTTCACGGCCTGCGCTTTGGCTGCCACCCACTTGTCGATGGCCAGCGCATTGGCGCCGGCCACGGCGCTCAGGTTCTGCGCGATGGTCTCCATCGTGTTGGCGCGTACCGTGGTGTAGGCCGCGGCGCCCGAGAGCGCGAGCGCTCCGATTACGGTGGCGGAGGAAATGATCAGGATGCGGGTTCGGAGTGACGAAATCATGTTTCCGTGAAGGATGGAAGGGTGTTGCACGAATCGGAACGCCTGCTGCGACATCTCGGTACGACCCGAGCCGAACCACGGTTTCAGGTCTACCTTCACGAACTACGGCAAATAAAAGGAGAACTTGAGGCGCTGTTGGCGACGGGGGGGCGAGGGCGGGTGGGGGGCGGGGCGGACCGACGGCGAGCTTCCTGGGGCGGCCAACGACGGTCACGGTCATTGAGCCAGGATCGTCAATCGGCCGGAAGAGTGCTCCGGTAGACTACGGTTCGTGTCAACTTCGCGGCGACAACATGGACACTCAGCTTTTGATCATATGCGGGCTTACCTTCGTAATCCATGTGATCGCGACGCTTGCGTATGCCGTAAGGATTGCGGGTGTTCGCACGCGCCGAATCGCCGTGTCATTCTCTTTATTCGGGATCATCGCCTTAGTTTCCCGAACGGCAAATTCCTTCCAGGGACCATTCATAGCGAAGCGGGTTGAGCTGGATATCGCTCATCACATGGAGCATGGCTTGCTCGGTGACTTTCGGCTTTTCCTGTTGACCGCAACGGTGGCAAGCACTGTCGGTGCTTTTCTAATTCCCACCTTCCAGCGTTATTTCAGCCGCGCTGTCGATCACTTTCAAGCAAATCGCTCGGTCCCTCGCCTACTACTTCATATCTTCAGTCGCGGGGGTGTCAGCTACATTCGGATTGGAGCGCGGCTCCCGTCCCGGCACAACGTCACCCAATTGGCATCTGGCGCAGGCGTTTCCTGGAAAGTCATAGGACTGAACGTTATCGCGATGGCGATCTGGACGGTCGGCGTTTTCGCATCGCTTTATGCTGGATACATGAAGCCAGATTTGCGAGTTACATGCGCGAATCTCTCATCAGTTATAAATGGCTTCGCGACCGTAGTACTGGCGGTCGTCATCGATCCGCAAGTTTCAGTGATGACGGACGACGTAATTGACGGTCGCGTTTCGGAAAACAGCTTCCGGCGGGCCATTACAACTCTCGCGGGCGCACGCGTTCTCGGGACACTGTGTGCGCAGGCGGTGCTCGTTCCAGCAGCATTGATCATTGTTCGCATCGCCGAACTCATTTAGCGCGACGCGTTAATAGCGAAAACGCAAGCGTCTCTTGCTCGGCACATCGAGTCAGAGGTGTCAGGCACGGCGCGGCCAGACACCGTCTTTCAGATTGCTCCAATCTATCTTGGCAAATCTGATGATTGGTTGGCGCAGCATAAGGGCGAATTGATAATCTTCGCTCTTCTTCCATCAAGACTGCGCAACGGAGAAATAAGCGATGACCTCGAAAAGCATCCGCCGGGCAACGGCAGATGATGTGCCGGTACTTACACAGATCCGGAACGACGCACAAGCAAAGAAGGTAGCGCATCGCGACTACGCATGGGGCAAGGAAGGGGGCGGAGTCTCAGAGCAATGGATGCGAAACAATGTCTCTCAAAAAGAAGTGTATGTCGTTGAGCTGGACGGCACTCCGGTTGGAACGTTTTCGCTTGATCTAGACGATGAACAGCGCTGGGGGCCTCAGGGACCGATCGCCTGTTATGTGCACGGGCTTAGTGTGCGGAGAGGCTATAACGGACGAGGACTCGGCGGCTTCATGCTTGACTGGTGCGCTAACAGGGTGAGCGGCTTGAACCGGCATTATGTCCGGCTCGACTGCCCCGTTCACAACGCGAAGCTATGCGCCTACTACGAGTCGCTTGGCTTTATCCGCGTAGGACTGTGGCCGGAACCTGGACCCGGCGGCTATGTCTGGTCACTGTACGAAAAATTGGCCCATTAGCGCTGCACTACAAGATCATGAAAATCGAAGTCACTGACTTGCGGAATGATCAGGATGAAGCATTTGTCGCATCGCAACTCGGTTCAGAATGTACGCTCAGATAAGACCGTAACCGGCCACTTTCGGCCGTTCGACATCGCGGGCTAGATCGTTGACAACCGATAACTTCGCTCGACTTTACCTGCTAAGCTAGTTCCGTTCCTTTACGGAGAAACGGTCGATGACGAACGTAGAAGTGCTTCGCGCCTTTTATGCGCGATACATAACGGCCATGGGAGCGTGCAGAGACCCGAGAATCCAGCAGGCATTTGCGATGGTCGAAAGGGAAAAGTATCTGGGTCCCGGTCCATGGAACGTATACACGCCGACAGGATACGTCTCGACCGACACGTCCGACCCTGCCGTTCTCTATCAGGACATTCTAATCGGGCTCAAGACCGATCGAGGCATTAACAACGGTGAGCCGAGCCTCCATGCGCGTTGTCTGGACGCCGCAGCCATCTCGCGGGGCGAAATCATCACACACATCGGTTCGGGAACCGGCTATTACACAGCACTTCTCGCGTACCTCACCGGTGAAGCAGGGCGTGTGGCGGCGTATGAGATTGACCCGGGTCTCAGTGTGCATGCGACGTCGAACCTTGCTCACCTGGAACACGTCCGGGTGCTCGAAGAAAGCGGAACTAACGCAGTGCTGCCGCGATCGGATTTGATTTACGTGAGCGCGGGTGCGACGCACCCATTGAATAGCTGGCTCGAAGCGCTCAATGATGGCGGCCGTCTGATTTTCCCATTGACGCCAAACCGCGGTCTCGGCGGCATGCTGCTTGTGACACGTGTCGCCCCCAACTCATACGCGGCAAAGTTCATCTCCCCGGCGATGTTCATCGAGTGCATCGGCGCTCGCGATGATGCGACCGGGGAATCCCTGATCAGCGCGTTCGAATCAAATACGACTGCTGCAGTTAAGTCGCTAAGACGTAAAACGCCCGCGGACCAATCTGCATGGTTCGTGGGGGCCGACTGGTGGCTATCGACCTCCGAGCCGCACGATTTCTCTGCTTGATATCGAGGTCGAATTTCCACTAATGGGCACATGTGACAGGCGCGTATGGGTCGAGTACCACCTATCGCCGATGAGCACGGACCGGCCAGTTGCGGCCGTACGCCCGTGCGTCTTTGAAGACATTTGACCATCGCTTACTGCTCGAACACCGGTCGCTCGCGTAGATCTTCCGCGTCGGATAGCGTTCGCAGTCGTTAGACCAATCAGAACAGCCGGCCTGCGCGAATGCTCGCGTCTACGGCACGGACGGCCGACACGGCAACTCTCCGGATATCGCTCGCCCATTCCTGCTCGTCAGGTCCGCCATTGCGGTCATTCGTCTGATAAAAGCCGTGATCAGTCGTTTATCATGGCTAGCTCACGTCGTTTGCAGGAGCCGTCAGTAAATATGATGAATACCCGAAAGATCTTGATGATTATTGGAGGGCTCCTGCTCGGAGCAGCAGGGACCACGTACTTGATGCTCCTTCAGGCGGACCGCCGCTCAATGGCAGAAGTCATGGCCGCCGTGGATGAGTCCGCACGCCGTCCCGTCGTCGATTCGCACATCGGCGATCACGTGACGGAAGGCGGCATCGACCAATCGAAGCTGTCCGGCGCAATCACGAAAAGCACTGCGATCGCGCCGGAGCCGGTGGTTCCCGCTCCGGCTTCTGCTCTGGCCGTAGCACCTGCGCCCATGACGGCCGCGCCCGCATCCAGTCCGGCCGCCGCACAAATCACCGGGCAACTGAAACCGGAGGCACAACCGAGGCAGGCGCCGTCAACGGCAGTCGCATCGGTGAACGTGCAGGACTCGGGTACGTCGAAGGTGGTTCCGGCGCATCGCGCCCTGCGTGGACGAGACGGTCTGGACCGTCGCGCGACACCGACCCGAGGCTCGACACCGGAAACGGACGAACTGGTCAGGGAATCGGCGAAGCTTGATCCATCGCTGCCTCCGCCGGACATGTCGGCCGTTCGCGCCGCCATGGACCAACGTAGCTCCAAGCCAGGTACAGGCTCGAATCCGGTCGCGGCCGCGATGACGGATCAGCTCGTCAGGGAATCGTCGAAGCTCGATCCTTCGCTACCGCCGCCCAAGTAGCCGACTTCTCCGGCAGCACGTGCGGCTGCATGAACTCTTCCAGCACTTGAGCACCGCGCTCCAGCGCCTGGCGTAAGGTGTCCGAAGCAAGCGAATTGGCTGTCGCCGTCTACAGTTGAGCACTGTGGAATGACCGCTATCAGGGATAGTTGCCCGCCTGATCAGGGTCGCGTGCTGCTGATCGCCGTCAGGCAGTGACCGGCCATCACCCGCCCCTCGCGCGCTACTAGGCGCTGACCGCTTTATCGAGGCAAGCGGACATCGCACGCGGTGATTCAGGGGCGCCCACGACCCACTCCGCGCCAGGCCAGCGTCAGACCCCGGCGGTCGTGACGATGTCCGCCCATCCTTCCTCGTGCATCGACGGAATCTCCAGGAACCGTTGCGCCACAAACTCCATAAACGCGGTCGCACGCCGCGACAACAGCCGGCTCGCGCCATAGACGATCTGCACCGGAGCCGGCGGTGAAGCGTAGCCGGACAGCAGCGCCTTCAACTGCCCGCTGCGCAAGGCATCTTCGAAAAGCCATAGCGGACCGTATCCGATGCCCATGCCGCTGCTCACTGCCTCGCAAACCGCATCCGGCGAATCGACACGAAAGCGGCCCGCGACAGCCACCTCGGCACCGCGAAAATTCCACGTCGTTCTCGACGAAAGCAGGGTGTAGACGATGCATTCGTGGCTAGCCAGATCTCCGGGCGTTTTCGGCACGCCGCGTCGCTCGAGATAGTCGACGCTCGCAACGCACACGCGCCGAAACACACCGATGCGCCTCGCACGTAGCGCGCTATCGGACAGGTGCCCAATGCGGATCGCAAGTTCGACCGCCTCGTCGACGAGATCGATGTACCGATCGCTCATTTGCAATTCGAGTTCGAGCCGTGGGTATCGATCCATAAACGCCCGCATGCAGGGCATCAGGTAGCGCCTGCCCAAGGTGGTCGGACAGGCCACACGCAGCAGCCCGCCGGGCTGCTCATCGCCGCGGGCATTCGACTCCGCCTGGTTGACCGCATCGAGAATCTGCCTTACCTCGGCGTAATAGCGCTCACCTTCCGGCGTGAGGGTGAGCTTGCGCGTCGAGCGGTGCATCAGCCGCGTCTCCAGATGCTGTTCGAGTGCTGCGACGTAACGGCTGATGTTGGGCTGACTAAGGCCCAGTTCACGTGCCACCGCCGAAAAGCTGCCCGTCTCGGCCGCGCGCGCAAAGCAGGACATCAAGAGAAAGCGGTCCAAAGCCGACCTCACTCATACATTGAATGCATGAATCATATACAAATTCTCTGACTTATCGCGACTGGCGAATGGATTCATGCTGAGGCCTCGGTCAACAGCGGCGGCACGCCGCGATGGACTGTCCTTCATCTCAAGGAGCTCACTTATGTCTCGGCTGCAAGGCAAACGCGCGTTAATAACCGGTGGCACCAGCGGCATCGGACTGGAAACCGCAAAACAGTTTCTCGCCGAAGGCGCGCGCGTCATCGTTACCGGAATCAATTCCGATTCCATCGAACACGCCCGAACCGTACTCGGTGCCGACACGCCAGTGCTGCGTGTCGATTCCGCCAGCGTCGACGCGCAAGCCGCGCTAGCGCAGTCGGTCAAGGACCGATACGGTCAGCTCGACGTGCTATTTCTCAACGCGGGCATCTCGGTATGGCAGCCGATCGAGAACTGGACCGAAGCGAATTTCGGCCGTTCGTTCGACGTCAACGTCAAGGGTCCTTACTTTCTGATGCAGGCGTTGTTGCCGGTGTTCGCGAACCCGGCGTCGGTGGTGTTGAACGCATCCATCAATGCGCACGTTGGGGCCGCACGATCGACCGTGTATGCGGCCACCAAGGCAGCGTTGCTTAGCCTCTCGAAGACGCTATCGACCGAACTGCTACCGCGCGGCGTCCGCGTCAATGCGGTGAGCCCGGGCCCGGTCGACACGCCGCTCTACGACAAGCTGGGCATTCCTGATGCGTATCGCGCTGAGGTCAATCAGCAGATCGTCAACTCGATTCCGGTTGGACGGTTCGGACGGACGAACGAGATTGCACGCGCCGTCGTCTACCTCGCGTCGGACGAATCCGCGTGGACCGTGGGTGCAGAGATTGTGGTCGACGGAGGCAGAACGCTGAACGGGTAGGATGCGTGCGCCCTTGTGGGCTGGCCAGAGTGTGTGACGTTAGGTGAGACATCACGCCGGGGCGCCGGCGTCCGCTTACCGTCGCATCAAAGATGTTGATGGGCTCGAAGTGCAACGGCCGGTTGGGGTCGGGATATGCCCTCCGCATATCCCGTCGCTGGCGAAGGATCGCGCGATGGATTGATTGGTCAGGGTGCGGCCATGCGCGGACGATCTACCGGCCGGATTGCATTTGAGTCCGGCACCAACCATACTCGTTCTGTCGGGCAATCTTCCGGGTGAACTTCAATGAGCGATTCTCAGGGCAATCTGCACGAGCATTCTCATACCGACGCCCACGACCACAACGGTACTGCGTTGTCGGAGATGGAGTTGCGTGTCCGTGCGCTGGAATCTCTGCTGGTAGAGAAGGGGTACGTCGATCCCCATGCCCTCGATATCCTGATTGAGACGTACGAGCACAAGGTTGGACCGCACAATGGCGCGCGCGTGGTTGCGAAGGCGTGGCGCGACCCGGCGTACAGGCAATGGCTGCTCGACGACGCTACCGCCGCGATTGCTTCGCTCGGCTACACCGGCAGGCAGGGCGAGCACATGATTGTGCTGGAGAACACGCCCGCGGTGCACAACATGGTGGTCTGCACGCTGTGTTCGTGCTATCCCTGGCCGGTGCTTGGGCTTCCGCCGGTCTGGTACAAGTCGGCGCCGTACCGCTCGCGCGCGGTCATCGATCCGCGTGGTGTCTTGAAGGAGTTCGGCTTCGAATTGCCCCCCGAAGTGGAGCTTCGCGTGTGGGACTCCACCGCGGAGGTCCGGTATCTGGTGTTGCCCATGCAGCCTCCCGGAACCAGTGACTTCTCCGAAGAGGCGCTGGCTGAACTGGTGACACGTAACTCGATGATCGGGACAGGTTTGCCGAAGCCACCTGAGTCGAAACTGGAGCCCACATGAACGGCGCGCAAGACCTCGGTGGCATGCAGGCATTCGGTCCGATACGGCCGGAGGCCGACGTCTCGCTCTTTCACGCCGACTGGGAGCGCCGGGTGCTGGCGATCACGCTGGCGATGGGTGCAGTCGGCAAGTGGAACATCGACATGTCTCGTGCCGCGCGAGAGAGCTTGCCGCCTTCACAATACCTCTCCAGCAGCTACTACGAGATCTGGTTCGAAGGACTGAAAAAGCTGCTGCTGAGTGAGGGGCTAGCGACAGCGGAGGAAATCGTGACTGGCAAGTCGACGAGTGCGCCGGCACCGGTCCAGCGAGTGTTGATGGCCGATCAGGTGGCCGCTGCGCTGCTCCGGGGTGGCCCTGTCGATCGCGCCGCGGCCGCCGACGCACGCTTTAAGATGGGCGACAGGGTGCAGACCCGCCAGCTGAATCCATCCACGCATACCCGTTTGCCGCGCTATTGTCGCGGCAAACGAGGGCGCATTGTCGCCGTGCACGGCGCGCACGTTTTTCCCGATGCCAACGCGATCGGGCTCGGCGAACAACCGCAGTGGCTCTATACGGTGCGCTTCGATGCCGCCGAACTCTGGGGGACGGATACATCAGCGGCATCGATCTGCATCGACTGCTGGGAACCGTATCTAGACTACCTGAGCGCCGGGCCTGCCTGACATGACTTCCGCCCACCCGAACATGCCTGAAGTGCGCACCACCTTGCCGGCATTGCCGTGCGACGACGCGGGCCCCCTTTTCAGTGCGCCGTGGGAAGCCCAGGCGTTCGCGATGACGCTGGCCTTGCACGAACGCGGCATGTTCACCTGGGCGGAATGGGCAGAATGTCTGAATCAGGCAATCTGCGATGCGCAGGCCGCCGGCGACCCGGACCGTGGCGACAGTTACTACAGTCACTGGCTGACCGCACTGGAGCGCATCAGCACCATAAAGGGACTGGTGACGGACGACATACTCCGGCAGCGTCGCAATGCGTGGGACATCGCTGCACGCCATACCCCGCATGGGCAGCCGATTAACCTCGAGTGACAGTGTGTGCCCCCCGCACCTGTCAGAGGTCTTTGTACGGCGTTCTTGGCACTCCGCCGCTGCCGCAGTGACTCGGGCGCCCTCCGGAGAGCGCTGCATTGTGGCGCCATGTGCCAGGATTGCGCTCTGGGATTGGTCGTCGTTGGGCTCGGTTCGGCCATGAGCGGCCGGTGGACAACGTGGCCTCGATTGTTGACAATTGAGGCGCCTGCCTCAGCACGAACATTCTCCGAGCGCGAAGCGATGAGTCAATATTCCCAGCCGCACTGAGTTGGTGCGATTAGCGCTTTTTCACGCCTTCACTTTAAGATGTTCAAGAACGCGGCGCACGGCCCTTGACTGAGATAATGGTTGCGGCCAGCGCGTCCTGGTTGCCGCAGGTGTGCACCAAACTTCAGGGCGACAATCACGAAGTAGAAGAACAGCTCGGCGGTCCAGCGAGAGACAGGAGCACCCTTCATGAACACAAACGCAGCGGCCGCAGGCGGTTTGGAGCAGATCATCCAGCACGTATTCGTGCTGATGCTGGAAAACCGGTCCTTCGACCACCTGTTCGCGCTGTCGGGGATACCCGGCATCGCCGCCGCCACTGCGGCGAACACCAACGCCTATAACGGCGCCGTCTACGCGTTCGGCAACGGCGCGCCCGGCCAGCTGCCCACCGACCCGGGGCATGAATTCACCGATGTGATCGAACAGCTGTGCGGCGCGAATGCACGGTTCCAGCGAGGCCAGCCCTACCCACCGATCGACAACTCCGGCTTCGTCGCGAATTACGCGACTACCCGCACGGAAGGTGCGCCGCCGCAGAGCGGCGCCGTGGACGACATCATGCGAGGCGTCGACATCCAGACGCAGTGCCCCGCGTTGTACCAGCTCGCGACGCAGTTCGTGCTGTGCGACGGCTGGCATTCATCGCTGCCCGGTCCGACCTGGCCGAACCGCTATTTCCTGCATGGCGCATCGTCGGGCGGGCTCGATCACTCGCCCACGTCAAGCGAGATGGCGGAGTGGGAAGGACTGGATGGCTTCGTCTATCCGAAGGGCTCGATTTTCGACGCGCTCGGCAAAGACAACTACCGTCTGTATCAAGACCATCTGGGCGATCCGCTTGGTCGCATACCGCACGTGGCATCGATCAAGAACATCAGCTTTTGCGACGTCAACGACCTGTCGCACTTCGAAGCGGACCTTGCGGCCAACTACACGGCCCGCTACACGTTCATCGAACCGAGCTACGGCGACGTCGTGAACAACACCTACGAGAACGGCAGTTCGCAGCATCCGATGGACGGTCTCACCGCCGGAGACCAACTGGTCGCTCGCGTCTACAACGCGATCCGCAATTCGACGCTGTGGGACAGGAGCCTTTTCGTGATCCTCTACGATGAGCACGGCGGTTTCTACGATTCGGTCATGCCAGACAGGGCGCCGCCGCCCAACGACGGCGCAGCCGCGACGCTGAACGCGAACGGATTCGGGTTCGATGTCTACGGCGTGCGCGTGCCGGCGATCGTCGTGTCGCCCTGGGTCGCGCAGGGGGTTGTCGATAACACGCTATACGATCATAGCTCGATACCCGCCACTCTCGAACGTCTGTTTGGTCTTCAGCCGTTGACAGATCGCGACAGGAACGCCAATGACGTGCTGTCACTGATCACCCAGAGCTGCCGCCAGGACTGCCCAGCGAGGATAGGAACATGACCCCGACGATAACCCGGCAAGCGCATGACCACGAACCAGTACCCGATCCCAGTACGCTGTTGGGTCTGCTGCACGTGCTGCGCAAGGCGCATATGGAGCTGGTCGGCAAGGATGTAGCGCATCAGCGCTTCAGTCGCGTGTCCACGCGTGGCGACGCCAGACAGTACATCGAGGAAGTGATGCCGCATCTGATGCGGGAGCGCGAAAAGCGGCTGCACCGCGGCGGCAGATAAGCTCTGTCGTTGGCCAAGACAGCGGAGTCGGGCGCGAGGCGAAGCCCGGCCAGAAGCAGACGATCGACACGTTCTCTGAAATCGTCAACAATCTAGTCATATGATGCCGGCACGAAAATAGGGGAGCCCATTACATGATGCGCCGCGGTTTGTTCTGCTTCGCCACACTATTTGCAGCGGGGTTCCTGACGTCATGTGAAAGCTCGCCGACACCGCCTGCCGCTACTGCAAAGGAAGTAACGCCAACCACGACGGCCGCCGCAGACAAAAAACTTGAAGAAGCGACAGCAGCGTTTATGCGAATGGACTATTCGACCGCTGCCGCGATCTGGCGACCGCTTGCTGAACAAGGTGACCCGGCAGCAGAAGTCGGTATGGGCAAGCTCTATGATTCCGGATCGGGAGTTCCCAAGGACCCGATACAAGCCACGGCCTGGTTCCAGAGATCTGCGGATCAAGGCTTAGCCGAGGGTGAATGCGCGTTGGGTTTTAGGTATCTGGAGGGGCTCGGCGTCCAACTCCGCGATCTTTCTTTAGGGTTGACGCTGATGAAAAAGGCAGCTGATCAAGGAAGTGGAAGCTGTGCGGAATCGGTCGGAGAACTTTATAGAAACGGCCTGTTTCGCGTCCCCAAAGATACTGTTCAGGCAGCGGCATGGCATCGTAGGGGGGCAGAGTTGGGGGATGCACTTGCGGAAAATCGACTTGGAATCGACTATCAGTTCGGCATCGGGGTATCGCAGGATTCTGCACAGGCGACGTATTGGTATCGAAAAGCTGTAGAGCAAACACGCGAAAAAGCTGAACAAGGCGATGTCGCTGCGCAACTCAGACTAGGCAACGCTTACGAGATGGGAATGATGGGCTTGCCTACGGACAAGGCGGCAGCGTTATATTGGTGCCGAAAAGCAGCGCGACAGGAGAGCCGCATCAAGAGCTTCGCGGAGCAATGCACCGCACGTGTCGCGTCGCAGCCCCCTGCGGCCGAAACAAAGTAACGTCGGTCGCCGATTTGAGCGTCTGTAGCAAATCTTTAGCACGTTTGCGTTTTGAGTTCGACGATATAGTCACCTAATCTCCCTCATCGTCACAAATCGCCACTGTCCCATGATAGATAGGTCCGGAAGCACTCTTTTACCGACAGGAATTGTGTTGTTGTGCGTCGCCTGCGTATTGTGCAGCAGCGTTCCCGCGATGGCAGCTTTGGACACAAGCTTTCGGGGTAGTGATGATCCCAATGTCATGGCATGCCCGGAGGCGAACTTCTACCCGCGAAACGAGTTGGGCATCGTGTTCACGTGTCAGTATCTTAGGCACAGGGTCGAAAATCGCAAAGCGCTTACCCAAGGTAGTACGGCATCCGGTCCGCAAGATCTCTCCACACTCAACCTCACTGATGCCTTTCACGTCGTACGCGATAAGCAGCATCCCGCTGCTGCTGTGACTTCTTCACCCCAGTTCCGCGTGCCGAATACACCTCCTTAAATGTCTCTTCAGGAGACGGCCAAAGGTCCGTTGTGGGTCACTTCCCGATGCATACTCTACTTCCATTGACATCTACTTCCAATTGAATCCGATGCGCGAACGTCCTTCGGCCAGGCTGCTGATCACCACTCCAAAGCGGCGAGTGCTGCTGTTCCGGTTCGTGCACAAAACTGGTGTGCTAGCGGGCAAGGTCTACTGGGCAACGCCGGGCGGTGGTGTCGAGCATGGCGAGACATTCGCAGACGCTGCAATACGAGAGCTCCGTGAAGAAACAGGCATTCGAGAGGCGCAGGTATCCATGCCGGTCGGACGGCGCGAAGTGCCCTTGCAGTTGCCAGATGGCGAGCGTGTACTCGCGGTCGAACAGTATTTCGTCGTTAACACGGACACGGAATCCATTTCACGTGACGGCTGGACTGCGGAAGAGATGGAAGTGATGGCGGATCACCTATGGTGGAGCCGGGAGGAATTGTCCACCACCAGCGAGACTATCTATCCGGAAGGGCTAATCGAGATGCTAGACGAGGCAGGAGTTTTCGGCGGCTGAGCGGCCGCTTTGAAGCAAACCGAGGGGCTCGAATGGGTCGCCTACGGAACTTCGCCGTCATACAAAGCCCAGCCAACCGTGGTCGTTCGACACGGTCACTTAGATCGTGGAGAATCGACTGTATCCTTCCAGAGGAGGTGCCATGCATATCGAGCCATTTCAAATTTGCGTGTTCGATGTTGAGATCGACGACTTGCGCCGGCGTTTGCGCGACAGCCGGTGGGCATCCTCGACGCCGTCCGGGCCGTGGCAACAGGGCACAGACACCACATGGCTGCGCGAACTGGTGAAGTACTGGGCCGACAGTTTTGATTGGAGGGCCGCGGAACGCGGTCTGAACCAGCAGCCTCAATTCATGGCCAACGTGAACGGTCAGCGTGTGCACTTCGTTCATCAGCGTGGTGTTGGACCCCGACCCTATCCGGTGGTCCTCACGCATGGGTGGCCCGGATCGTTCTTCGAATTTCATGAGCTGGCGGATCGTTTGCGCGACCCGGCTGCATTCGGTGCGGACCCGAACGATGCCTTCGACGTCGTTATTCCGTCACTGCCGGGCTTTGCGTTTTCGCCGGCGCCTGCTGCCGCTGGTACTTCGGCGTTTCAGGTAGCCGATCTGTGGGCATCGCTGATGCGAGGTCTTGGGTACCAGCGATTTGGCGCTCAGGGTGGTGACCTGGGCGCGGGGGTGTCGGTCGTGCTTGCCTCGCGGCACGCCCAGGTAGTCGATGGAATTCATCTAAACTTTCTGCCGAGCTCGTACGAACCGGCAATTGGCGCCACTGATTCGCCGCTTAACATCGCAGAACAAAACTACCTTCGAGAGAAAGGCGAGTGGGCGGCGCTCGAGGGTGGCTATGCGCACATGCACGCCACGAGGCCGCAAACGTTGGCCGCGTCGCTTAACGACTCGCCGGCCGGGCTGGCTGCGTGGATCGGCGAGAAGTTTCGCGCGTGGAGCGATTGCGACGGGGTTATCGAGAGGCGATTTTCGAAAGATGAGTTGCTTACCAACCTGTCGCTCTACTGGTACACCCAGAGCATTGGTACCGCAATTCAGATGTACTGGGAAAATCGGTTGCAACCCCTGCGTTTCACCCCCGGACAACGGGTATTGCCGCCGGTGAGCTTTGCACACTTTCCGAAAGAGATTAACCATCCGCCACGCGAATGGCTGGAACGAGTGTTCAATGTCGCGCAATGGACCGACATGCCGCGCGGTGGCCATTTCGCGGCAATGGAGGAACCTGAACTCCTCGCGGTCGACATTCGTCGCTTTTTCAGGCGCTTCCGGCAGTGAGTTCGTTGAAGAATCGTCCTTGGGCGGGATGCGATCCGCGTTTCGCGATGGTTCACTGGTGGAGACGATGAAGGTCGTTCGAGGTTGACCGCGGTTCGTAGTCGGGCCGCCTTCGGCCAGGAAGCGTCACCCATTGTGACCATCGTTTGGACATTCGTGAGACCGCTTCGCGCCGTCAACTGCCATTCGACCACCGATCACGTCGCGTCGGATGAATGCCTGGCCGCATACGAAAGCGCCCGCGCAAACGGTCCCGTCGCGTCCACAAAGTGATCCTCAGCGAGCAAACGCGATCACTCGCGTGTCCGGAAACCTTGCGCATCCGACATTGGAGAGGCTCCACGTCCAGTGAAAAAATGGGGCTTTCAAGGAGTGTGACGACCATGCCCTACCTGCAACTGGACGTAAACGCCCACTATTCAGTGGAAGACAAGCGGCGCCTGGCGCTGAAGATGAGCGAGACCTACGCGCGGATGATGTCGGTCGACATCAGGCGTATCAGCGTCGCGATTCGAGAGCTGGGAGATGGCGGTGTCTGGCGGATTCCCGAAGCCGGTGAAGAGCCCACCCCGGTCGCGGTCATGATGCTGGACATCAGAAAGGGCAGGACGCCCGAACTGCGTATGGACGTGGCCAAAGCGCTGTGCGCGCACTGCATCGAAATTCTCGGCCTGCGTGAAGACCGGCTCAACGTCGAATTCACCCAGCATTCCGGGGATGAGATGTATCACCCGGCGCTGGGCGGCTATAGCCCGGAGTGGACGCCGGGCGAGCAGTAAGGCGAACTACGCTTAAAGCGCAAGGGGCGTGACACCCGACGCCCGCTGTATGGTTTGCGGTGGCTGACCGAATGCACGCAGGAACGCTTGACGCATCCGTTCCCGGTCACCAAAGCCTGTCTCTCTCGCGACGATCTCGATCGGGTGGCGAGTCGTCTCCATCATCAGACGAGCGGCTTCAACGCGAAGCCGCTCGACTGCCTTCGCGGGCGATTGACCCGTTTCCTCACGAAACACGCGGCTGAACTGACGCGGACTGAGCCGTGCCGCTTCGGCCAGCCGCTCGACCGACAAATCGCTCGCCAGGTTTTCGCTCGCGAAGGTGAGCGCCATTTGAACGCGGTCCGAGCGCGCGCCCATCTCCAGCAGCGCCGAAAACTGCGACTGACCGCCACCGCGACGCTGATAAAGCACGAGCTTGCGCGCAACCATGCGCGAGGTGTCCAGCCCGAAGTCGTTTTCGACGATCGCAAGCGCGAGATCCACGCCGGCGCTCATGCCGGCCGACGTCCAGAGCTGTCCATCCACGACGAAGATGCGGTCTTCTTCGAGCTGTACGTTCGGATACTGCTTCTGGAAGTCACGCGCGTGGAACCAGTGTGTCGTTGCGCGCTTTCCTTCCAGCAGACCTGCAGCAGCCAGAACAAATGCACCCGTACAGATCGACGCAATTCGCCGTGAATGGCGCGGCGCTTCCCGAAGGTAATCCACCAGCGCAGCCGAAGGAAGGCGGCATTCGTTGTCGCCCGCCACGATGAGGGTGTCGTAGCCCTCTTTGGCAAGTGGTTCGCTATGAACCGAAAACCCCTGGGACGAAGCGATAGGTCCACCGTGCTCGGACACGATGCTGAATTCGTAAGCTGCTTCGCCGCGCAGCAGATTGGCGTATTCGAAGACGCTCGCCACTGCCAGCGCGAGCGACTGGAAGTTGGGATAGACGACGAGTCCGACGGTATGCATTGACGCCTCGCAAGTCATGGCTTGATTCGTTGAAGGTAGCACAGAACGGACAGCAGCGTAGGTGAAGGCATGGCATAAATCATTGCATATATGACATTGAGGTCGTGGGCGGCCGAGCTCAGAATTCGCTCCATGAACCGACGCCCGGTTGGTTCAACCCCCCACTCAAAGGACTCAAAATGACTTCCTCTACGAACGGTTTCGCGCTGATCACCGGCGCGTCGGCTGGCATTGGCGCCATCTACGCTGACCGTCTCGCCAGGCGCGGCTTCGACCTCATTCTGGTGGCACGCAACCGGACCCGACTGAACGCTCTCGCCGAGCGCCTCACGAAAGAGACGGGCCGCTCGATCGAAACGATTGCCGCCGATCTCAACGACAAGGCTGCGCTCGCGAAAATCGAGACCCTGCTTCGCGAAGACCCGCGCATCACGATGCTGGTGAACAACGCGGGCGTCGGCTCGGTTGCATCGGTTCTCGACGGTCACGTCGACTCCATGGAATCGATGATCAACCTGAACATCACGGCACTGACGCGTCTC
Source organism: Paraburkholderia sp. SSBN10T (assembly GCF_056619545.1). Lineage (NCBI taxonomy): Bacteria > Pseudomonadati > Pseudomonadota > Betaproteobacteria > Burkholderiales > Burkholderiaceae > Paraburkholderia > Paraburkholderia sp. SSBN10T. The sequence continues at coordinate 11,416 of NZ_JBWQQI010000015.1, read as the reverse complement.
ACCTACGCGGTTGCGCCTGCGTTCGTCGCCAGGGGCTCGGGCACGATCATCAACATCAGTTCGGTGGTCGGCATTGCAGTCGAACTGCTGAACGGTGTGTACAGCGCCTCGAAATCGTACGTGCTGAGCTTCGGCCATGCGCTTCAACGCGACCTCGCAGGCAAGGGCGTGCGTGTGCAGACCGTGCTGCCGGCAGCGACGGCAACCGAGTTCTGGGACGTCGCCGGCTATGCGAAGCAAAAGGAAGCCGCGAGCACGATGACAGCCGACGATCTGGTGGATGCCGCGCTCGCAGGCCTCGATCAGGGCGAACTCGTGACCATCCCGACGCTGCACGATGGCGACGACTGGACGAAGTGGGAAGCCGACCGTCGCGCGCTGGCTCCCCGGTTCGCGAATGCCAAGGCCGCGCCGCGCTACACGTCGAACGCCACGACCGCCCAGTAAGCCCATCAACCCATAATGCGAAAGAGATGAATCATGAACCTCCTTAAATTCGGCACCGCTGCGCTCGCGATGGCCTCTGCCTTTGCATTGCCGGTGGGCGCGTCGGCACAGTCACGCGGCAAGGTCCTCGTTGTGATGTCGAGCGCGCATGAGCTCGACCTGCGCGATGGCAAGCACTACGAGACCGGCTACTACCTGAACGAGTTCGTCGTGCCGTATCGCAAGCTTGTCGAGGCAGGCTACGAGCCGGTCATCGCGAACCCGAAAGGCGACATGCCCGTCATGGACGCCAATTCGAACAACAAGATGTTTTTTGGCGGCGATGATGCCGCGCGCGCTGACGCACTGAAGTACGCGCAAGGCATCGCGCAGTTGAAGCATCCCAGGACGCTCGCTTCGGTGGTCGCCGAGGGAACAGGCGGCTATGTCGGGCTCTTCATTCCGGGTGGCCACGCCCCGATGGTGGATCTGCTGAAGGACCGCAATCTCGGCAAGATCCTGGTCAGCTTCCATGACAGCGGCCGTCCGACTGGAATCATCTGCCACGGGCCCATCGTGCTGCTGTCCACGCTGAAGGACCCGGACGCCTTCGTCGCATCGATGATCGCCAATGATGGCAAGGCGAATTCGCTCGCTGCAGGCTGGCCATATGCCGGCTATCGCATGACCGTGTTCTCCACGGGTGAAGAGCAACAACTCGAAGGCCCGAACGGACTCGGCGGCAATGTTCAGTTCTATCCTGTGAATGCACTCGCAGAAGCGGGCGCGCATGTCGATACGGTGGCGAACTGGCACAGCAACGTGGTCGTCGATCGCGAACTGATTACGGGTCAGCAGCCGATGTCGGCACCGGAATTCGGTGACGTCCTGGTGACGAAACTGAAAGCGCGTACGAACTGATCCCGGTTATCGAGCAAGTTCGTGAAAGGACTGGATGGCGAATATGCCATCCGGACCCTGTATTGCGGCCTGTCATGTCAGGTCGTGAGCGTAAGCCCGTTGTGGCGCTGGTCACTTCGGTGTGCGCCGCTTCTGCTCCAGCGAGGCCCGATTGCGAGACCTGGTGGTCCCGTAAGGGCCGGAGTCACTCCTAGCTGTCACATCGTTATTTTTGCCAGTCTAGGTATTCACTCATAACCACCGCCGACCAGCGTAATTCGGACAATTACGAGATTGGCGCCCCCCAAACCGCGCTCCCAATTCATGTTCCCCCCGGAACTGAACATCACAAGCTATAACGACGGTACGTGCGCGATGAATGGCTCCAGTAAGTGTTGAGAGTAGTGCCCACAGGGCCAAGGGACTCTAGGCCGATACGGTGAGACCCAACTGGACGGCGCTAAAGAGCACGACTAAGTTTCCAGCCGCACAGTGTGCCGATTGTGAGAGACCAACTTCTTCAGAGGGAGGCCAGATGAAAGACTCTGCTGTCATAGTGTGCTGCATGCTTTGTGTCGCAAGCATGCAAGCGATCGGACAAGAGCGGCAGAACTGCACCGGCCCGCAACTAGGGACATGGGCGCTCCAGTCAAACACGACCGAAGACCTGGCTACCGGCGAGAAGACCGAGTTGTTCGGCGCGCATCCAAGCGGTTATATCAGCTATGGTCCCGATTGCCGGATGTCTGTCATCCTGATCAAGGAGGGGCGAAAGGCGCCTAACAGTTTCGTACCAACCGACGCCGAGCGCGTCGAGCTCTACAATGGGTTGGTCGCATATGCAGGGACCTATAGCATTGAGGGCGACAAGGTTAGTCACCATATTGATGCTTCGTGGAACCAGTCATGGACGGGCACGACTCAAGTGCGTCAGTTTCGAATTGAGGGCAATAGCCTGTACATAAAGACGCTGCCCGCCAGGAACCCACTCACCGGCAAGACAAGCTCGTCGGTGTTGATCCTGATTAAGGTCGAGTAGTGTTCGCAGGGGCTCGTGTATCCACACCTGGTGGAGTGCTTGACCCGCTGTGCCTGAGGTACTTAACTCAGCAGACGACGACTCGCGTCAGTCAGATAGTGAACGGCTAACTTCACGAGTATCGACCGTCGTCATCTGTTGACCGTGGACCGCGTCGATGACCATGAGGCGGCCCGAGTCCGAAGGGCGGCTCAGGGTCGGCTTCGGAAGTTAGTCACCCCGGGCGTGGCGAGCACTTGTGATGCTGGCGGCCACGTCCGTATGTGGCTCTTCATCGAAGAGCGCAGTTTCGTCCAGTCACCCTAAATGAGCACGACCAACTTCCCTGGGGCTTCATTGCGCTCCATCAATTCATGAGCGATCGGTACCCCGGCAAGGCGGAATACCCTTGCGGGTCGACCTCGATAACAACCGCTTGCGGCCCGGTCTGCGATTTTCTGCAGCGGCACGTCCGATAGTGGAAACTCCGGAGTCCCAAACATGAAGCTACCAAAAAAGCTTAGCTGAACGCCGCTTGACATATGGGCGAGCGGATCGAACTCAGCTAGTGGTGTGAGCCCGCCCAGAAATCCGGCCACGCACACGCGGCCGCCACGACGTGTGGCGCACATCGAGTCGAGAACGGTACTGTTTCCGATGAGGTCGAGCACCGCGTCAACCTTGCCGCCGGGCCATCCGGGCGCGGTACTTAACTCTGCTGAACTCATCACCACATGTGCGGCTCCCTGCGAGCGGAGCATGTTTTCGCGATCGGGTCGACGCGTGGTTGCAATGATCTCGGCGCCTAGTTGGGAGCCGATATCGATCGCCGCCAGCCCGAGGCTCGAAGTACCTCCGCGCACGACCAGCCGCTGCCCCGCCGTGACTTCCAGATTCCTGTAAAGACACGTCCACGCAACCGCGTAAGCTTCCGGAAGGGCGGCGAGTTCCGCCCAGTCGAGGGTGGTTTCAAGGGCGAGGACATTGGTGGCGGGTACGACGACATATTCTGCATAGCTGCCGTCGATCGTTCGCCCCATACCGCCCATCAGCGCGACGACCGTCCGGCCCTCGGCCAGAATCCCGGTTGCATCCTCCACGACAGAGCCAACACATTCGATGCCGCTCACTTCCGCCACCTCTCCCCATAATCCCCGCCGCATGTAAAGCTCGGCGCGGTTCAGACCAAACGCCCGGACACGAATCAGGACACAGCCGGGTTTTACGACGGGGAGCGGTCTCTCGACGATGTGAAGCACCTCAGGACCGCCGAACTTGTCTCTCACGATTGCCTTCATGTCGATCTCCTCAGTTTGAGACTGAATGGTAGGATCGCTATTCGTCGAAGAAAATTACTATCTTTCGACAAAGACTGAATGGTATTTCTACAATGAACGAACCCACGCTTTTACAGTTGCAGTGCTTTGACGCACTGGTCGCCGAAGGCAGCTTCGCCGCGGCCGCCACGCGGTTAAACCGCACGCATCCAACGGTCCATGCGGCGGTGAGGGCGCTTGAAGCTCAAGTGGGAATGATCCTGCTGGACCGGGCCGGCTACCGTGTCACGCTTACTGCTGAAGGCACGGCGTATCACGAGCGGGTGGCGCAGTTTCTTCGTCAGTACGACAATCTCCGGCGCGAAGCGGCTCAGCTTGCTGCTGGACAGGAGGCTGAGTTACGCGTAGTCGTGGGTGACCTGTGTCCATTGCCCGAGACGCTCGGCACGCTCAAACGGTTCTTCGAGACCAGTAGCGGCACGCGCCTTACGCTTCTGTTCGAGGCGATCAGCGGGCCTTGGGAACGGTTGCAGAACGGTGAGTGCGATCTGATCTTCCATCACCTCGACAAACCCTCCCCGGCAATCGAGTCGGTTGAACTCTTCGAAGTGAAACTGGTGCCGGTCGCCGCGCCACGGTTTCTCAGGCAGTTGCCTGTCGAATCACTGGTGCCTGCAGACCTGAGGCCCTATGTTCAGTGCATCATCCGCGACACGAGCAAGCACCCCTCTGACGCTAACTACTATCTGATCGAGGGCGCGCCAACCTGCACCGTGCCTGACCAGTTGATGAAGCGCGAGTTGATCGTGCAGGGACTAGCCTGGGGGCACATGCCTTATCACCTTGTTGCTGGCGACCTCGAGGAAAACCGACTGGTGTCACTTGAGGGGCGGCACCTGCAAGGAGCGACGCTCAAGCACTACGCCGCGCGGCTTAGAGATGCCGCGCACGGTCCGGTCGCGCAGCGTCTTTGGACTGAGTTGCTAGCGCGGGGCACAAGCCGAACGCATGATTGCTAAACGGCCGCTTCGGAGCGCGATTGTGACATTCGCAGGCGTTATCTGACGGGCAGAAACGGGGCGAATTGAGCTGGTCATCATCCGGCTGGATTCGGCCAGGAGCGGACTTTCGACGTGCCGCCGAAAGTCGACGAGAATCACTCGATAAATGCTATTTGGAAAACTACCTATGTCGCACTTGACCGACGTTTTGTGGACTGCAAGTACCTCTATCTCGACAGGTTGTTTGAGCCGGCCGAGAATCAACTGGCAATGCGAGTGCTTGAGGCGACGGACGGCGGCCCGGTAACGACAGCGATCCTCGACGCTGAACCGCTTGAGCCCGTGAAGGAGATACTCGCCCAGGCGAGAACCATCGAGCATCTCGCGGGTTGCAGCATTTTCGACATAACGTGGCGCAGCTACGTTGGATATTCCATGCTGAATGAAAGCTTCGCGTTGCCGGAGCCAGAGACTTCCACCCGCATCGGTCGTCTCTTCGTTGAATATACGTCGTCTGCCTACCTGGAGTATCTCAAGAGAGCGTCGTGGGCCTGTGCCGACTACCCTGGTCCATACAGGCATTGGGCCGCACTTTGTCTAAATCATGTAGTTGACGTCGCGTCCGTGGACGATCCAACAGTCGCTATCTCGGTCGCGTCAACAAACCAGAACATCCCAGCCGCTAACTTCAGCGTGCCGGTCCAACGCCGCTGAGATCTATGCTCGGAGTCTTTCGGTGCGGCGGAGACAATGCAATCGACGAATGACCGCTTTACGCTTTATCGACTGACCGCTTCACGCCCTGAGTCAGTCCGTCAAGCTTTTAGAGGGGAAGTATGAGGCATGCGCGCGGCCAGTCGCGGACCTTCGATTCCCGGATGCGGACAGCCCCGAGAGCCAGACGGTGACGGGGTCCTGGCGCAGCAGATCAGCCCTGTCGCGTTGGCTGACGTGGATCGGGGCGGGTTTGATGTTGCGTGGCGGAATGACGCTTTCGGGAGTGTGCTTCATCGAATTGCTTCTGTACTACGGTCCCCATGGCGGCCGAGTGTGAGAGCGTCTGGCACGCGTGCGTTTGTCAGGCCGCGTAGCCAAAGCGATTAAGACATTCCTTGACGTGCTCAGGCGTCGCGGAAAAATCGTAGTCTTGAAAATTTCTCCATGCACCGACGCTATCCGTGAATACAGAACTTGGCTTCGCTGATGCCCATTGATTCATGGCGACCGACGAGATATGGCCACTGGGTGATTTCCCAAATTCACTATAATCAACGTTGCTTTTGGGATCCAACATTGATTCCTGATACTCGACTCCAAGGAACCGGCATATTTCCTCCAGCTTATCTTTCGGTTGTTCAACGAAATCTTCGTAACGAACTGTCAAGATCTGTTCAGGCGCCAGAAGCCGGGTGCCCAAGGATTGAATGCGGTTGACTTCCGCCGCCCAGCGCATCATGTTGTGTTCGATATTTTTGTGCCACCAGGACGTTCTGGTATACGAAATCGCGACGTCGCGCCCGTCTCGCACCATGTGTAGGTATTTGGAATCAGGAAACAGGTCATCCAGTATGTCGATACGCTGCCCGTACCACGGTGTCTGTTCGATGCATATCGACTTGTTTTTCGCTTTTGCGATTGCTGAGTAGAAGCCACCCATAAAATCCTTTAACCTGGTGGCCGGGTACTTCTGACTCCTGAAGTAACTGCGGTAATCGAAAAAATCTTGAAGATCATGCGGGCAGCGTTTCTGGACAACCCCGATAAATTGATCCGCAGTAGCTTCGAAATTTGCACCGACTTCGAAGATTTCATAAAAGCCATAGCCATTGCCAGCGTACTGGAACAGGAGTTGGGTCTCGGGGGGGACGCAGATCTGCGAGTGACTGTTGAGGATTGACGCCAGCATTGTGGTGCCGCAACGCCCCGTGCCGATAATGAAGCCATTCATTTAGGTAAATCCTCTGGTTGAAAATGATTCGCTCGGCCGGCCAGTGCCAATCCATCGGAACAGTAGCAGTGTTGCCACGGCTCAAGACGACACGACTGGCTGCTGAAACGCCGAAGCGGACTTCAGTTCATCCGCGTACCGTCGGCGCAGCACGGATGGAGTCGGCCCGCCGATTCGCATCAGACCGTCCTGCAATCGGCAAAGTCGTTCAGGTAGATGGCCAATGCGGTTGGCATATCGTAAAGCATGCAGCGTAATCGCGACAACTGACCTGGATGTCGATGATTGACTACGGAGGGGACGTGGTAGCTGCGGCGACTGTGCCAGCGGTTACTCTTGGCCGGGAGCGGATGGTGGCGCTCCGGCGCGAACCGGGTTCTCACGTTCGGTGCCACCGAGGCGCCGACTCGTTGGATGATCGGAGGGAGTTGAGTAACCGTCTCCTGACCTTAACTCCTTCAGGAGCGTATCGGCAAACTGTGACAACACGGAACTCCGTAGTCAGGGGCGAGGGCGCCTAAGAAACAGCTCCACGAACGTCTCTTATCGAGAATGCCGACTGGCCGAAGTGGGGCGAACGGAGTCGACTGCGTCGGGCAGGGAGCGGCCAGTTTCGGCCGTTCGACGTATCCCCATGATTGGTCGACAATCCGTCTGTTCGTCTCGTCAACGGCTCTAAATTTCGAGGACACAACGTGCAGTTTCTAGCTGGAATCATCGGTTCTGCGGTGTCTCTTTTAGCGGCCATTCCGTATGGATATGCAATTTATAGACGGGCCATCCGCCCACACCTGTTTAGCTGGTTGATTTGGTCCGTCGTGACGGCTATCGCTGCCGCCGGTCAATTTGTGGCCGGGGCAGGTCCTTCAGCATGGTGCACAGCGGCGATTGCCGTTACATGTTTTCTTACGCTCGCGGCCAGCATTTTCAGAGGTGAAAGAAGCAGAGCAAAGTCTGATTGGTTTTTTCTGAGTATCGCGTTATCAGCGATACCGATTTGGGTACTGACAAAGGACCCTACGATATCGGTCTGCCTTGTGACATTAATCGAACTTGCTGGCCTCGGTCCGACAGTCCGCAAGACTATTCAGGATCCATGGAGTGAAAATCTCACTTATTTTTTATTGTGTGTCCTTAAATATGCTCTGGCAGTGCTCGCACTTAAGACGTGGAGTGTGGCCGTTGCGTTTTATCCAACGGTCAACATTTTGGCATCGATGGGTGTTTGTATCCTGATGATTGTTCGGCGTCAGTCGCTGCCCAAAGAAGGGAGCAACTCTCGACGATAACCCGTGCTTCCCGAACATGCGTCGGGCACCAGCCGGCCAGCCTCGGCCGCTCGACAATGCGACGGTGGGGAGGCCCACTAGATGATTTCCAATCGACAGAATCAAAGATGCCGGGTTTCCGATGGCGGATTGCCCCAATCGTTTTGCAGGCCATTCACGTAGACAATCGGTGCGCTCAACGCTTCGTCAACGTCAAGGTCATCGACGCACATGATGTTGATATTAATGTATGGGAATCCAGTTGCGTTTGGCATATCAACGCGATCAAATACGTGGACGCCGCACTGCTTGCAGAACGGGTGATGTGCAACCGGGTTTTTGCCCCGGTATACCATCAGTGCATTTTCATCGGAAAGAAGACGGAACGCCTCTGGGCGAACGTTGACGAGCCAGAGCCGCACCTTGCTACAGAAGGTGCAGTTGCATCTCACTGTGCCCTGGCTGAAATCAATCTGAGCTTCGAACCTCACTGATTGGCAATGACAACCTCCTTGATATGTCCGCAGCATTGAGCGCTCCTATGGAGTGAGATGCGCTCAGCGTGATTCGGATTTGTCAGCCAAAGGTAATATCGAGCGCTGCTAAAGGCTAGCATTCCGATCAGGTATGGGCAACGCTGCGCATTGCGTCGCACCAATTGGGACCAACCCGGACGTTATTGCTCCATTATCCAACGGCCCTATCGCCCACTAACAATCGCTTCCCGCACCTGCGCTGCAATCTCAAACGACCGCAGCCGCGCGGCGTGATCGTAGATCAGCGCGGTCAGCATCAACTCGTCGGCGCCGGTCTGCTCGATCACCGACAGCAGCCCGGCCCGCACGGTCTCAGGATCGCCGATCACCGAACAGGCTAGCGACTGCGCGATGCTGTTCAATTCCATTTCGGCCGCCTCGACCCGCTCGACCGGTGGCTGCAGTTGCCCCGGCGTGCCGCGCCGCAAATTGACGAACTGCTGCTGCAGCGAGGTGAACAGCCGCTGCGCGGCCTCGTTGGTATCGGCAGCAAACAGATTCACACCAACCATCGCATACGGCTTGTCGAGCACAGCCGAGGGCCGGAACTGCGCGCGATAGAGCCGCAGCGCCGTCAGCATATGGTCCGGCGCGAAGTGCGACGCGAAGGCGAACGGCAGGCCGAGCGCCGCTGCCAGTTGCGCGCTGAACAGCGACGAGCCGAGCAGCCATAGCGGCACATGCAGCCCCGCGCCGGGCACGGCGCGCACCCGCTGTCCGGGCGCTGGGTCGGCGAAGTAGCGCTGCAGCTCGACCACATCGTCCGGGAACGAATCGGCGCTGCCTTGCAGGTCGCGGCGCAATGCGCGCGCGGTCGTTTGATCGGTGCCGGGCGCGCGCCCCAGACCCAGATCGATGCGTTCCGGATAGAGCGAGGCGAGCGTGCCGAACTGTTCCGCGATCACGAGCGGCGCGTGATTGGGCAGCATCACGCCGCCCGAGCCGACCCGGATCGTTCGGGTGCCACCGGCGACGTAGCCGATCACCACGGAAGTTGCGGCGCTGGCGATGCCGGTCATGTTGTGATGCTCGGCGAGCCAGAAGCGTCGGTAGCCCCATCGTTCCACATGCTGGGCGAGGTCCAGCGTATTGCGGAGGGCCTGCGCCGCGTCCGCGCCGGCCGTGATGGGGGAGAGGTCGAGAACCGAGAAAGGGATCATGGCAAGTTCGTCCGTGGCCCTGCGCCGCGCGGCCCGCGCCGAGCGAGGTGCTCGCACGTCCGTAAGGCCGTCGACAGCAAAGGCAAAAGCGGATTGTGCCAAAGCGCCAGGATTCCCGCTGACGCGGTGACCAAGTCCCCATTTCGAGCAGAGTGTTGCCTGTGGATAGGGCGTGACGCTTGCGTGTAAGGATTGCCGTGAGCAATACTTTGCCGGCGCTGCTACAATTTTGGCGACATATGAATGTGCGTGCGATTGCCATTCAAAAGCGCGATACAGTTAGAGGCAGTTAAACGCTGTTAATCGTGCCGGCGTCTTCGCCCCGTGAGTCCTGTCAGCCCTGTGGCTGCGGCCTTCCACGGGGTTGACAGAAGTGCATCCGGATTGAGCCTTTGGATTCAGCGGACCTGTCGCTGTCTATTTGCTTTCGATTGCCTGTCATATGCCCGTGTCAGTATTACGGCAAATTACGTGAACCGCCTTCGCACGTCGTGCGTTAACCATCATGCGCATTGCAGCGCCGATTGTTCAGACGCAAGCAGAAGGAGTTCCGATAGTGAGAGCGAGCGTATTCATGCATCTCTTCTTGTTGAGTGGTAGTGCTATTGCCGGATGGCGGGTCACCGGGGGTCGTGGCCAATGACGGTGTATTCACTATCGGGTTTTGAGTGGCTGCTGGTTGTGTTGTGCTGTGCCGCCACGGCGTATGCCGGTGTCGCCGCGGTGGCGATGCCTTTTTTCAGCAAGCGCATCAGTGTCCGTCGCGGCGGCTGGACCTCGGTCAGCGTGCTCAAGCCGCTGTGCGGGACCGAGCCGCGCCTGTACGAGAATCTGGTGACGTTCTGCGAGCAGGCGCACCCGTGCTTTCAGTTGCTGTTCGGCGTGTCGTCTCCGGTCGATCCGGCGATTGCCGTGGTGCGTCGCCTGCAGGCGGCCTATCCGCACTGCGATATCGAACTGGTGATCGATTCGCGCGTGCACGGCAGCAACCTCAAGGTCAGCAATCTGATCAACATGGCGCAGCGGGCGCGTCACGACATCATCGTGCTGGCCGATAGCGATATTGCCGTCGAGCCGGACTATCTGGACACGGTCACCGCGCCGCTCGCCGACCCCGACACCGGCGTCGTCACCTGCCTGTACCGAGCGCAGAGCGTCGGCGGCTTCTGGCCGCGGGTGGGGGCGATGTTCATCAACGAGTGGTTTGCGCCTTCGGTGCGGGTCGCGCATGCGGGCGGCTCGCGCCGTTTCGGCTTCGGCGCGACGCTGGCGTTGCGGCGCACGACGCTCGAGGACATCGGCGGCTTCGAGGCGCTCAAGGACTGCCTCGCCGACGACTACTGGCTGGCCGAACACGCACGCTCGCTCGGCCTGACCACGGTGCTGTCGTCGGTGATGGTCGCCACCGATGTGATCGAGCCGACTTTCACGACCCTGTGGCTGCGTGAGATGCGCTGGCTACGGACGATCCGCTCGGTGAACCCACCGGGATTCGCGTTTCTGTTCGTCACCTTCACCTCGCCGTGGCTGCTGGCCGGGGCGCTTCTCGCGGCCGGGCTGAGCGGCGGACTTGCCACAGGAGCAGGAGAGGGCGCGCATCCGCTGATGGCGCTCATCTTGTCGATCAGCACGGTAACCGGTATCGTCGCGCGCATTCTGTTGCATGTGCGCAGTTCCCGTATTTCGCGGACCTTCTGGCGCGATCTGCCGCTCGTGCCGCTGCGCGATACCTTGCTCGCGCTGCAGTGGTTCGGCGCGACATTCGGTTCGCAGGTCGTGTGGCGCGGTGCGCGGATGCCGGTGGTCAACCGGGTGGCGCCGCCGCCCAGGCCGGTCGTCGAAATTTCCGATCGTGGATAACTTTGAATTAACGCAGGTTGCT